>CAYZAF010000305.1:0-2209 GCA_964476435.1 uncultured Syntrophaceae bacterium | reverse complement strand
TGGAGGATCTGGCTGGAAAGGGAGAGGAGCTGGACAGGTTTCTCGATAGGGAATATGACCGTATGGAAAGCGGCGAGCGTCGTCTCTTTATCGGTTCTCTCTCCTCGTTCTTCAACCGCCTCCTCCGTCAAGGCATCGCTCACAGGGATCTCAAGGCGTGCAACGTATTCGTGCTGTCCGTCGGCTTCAAGCTGCTCGACGTCGAGGACATACGGTTTATCGACCCGTCCGGGGAAATCCTGGAAAGGATGTTTGTACAGCTCAACACTTCCGTGCCGGAGCGTATAGCCGTCGCCGACAGGATAAGGTTCTTCCTCAAGACAACGGCCGGCTTTCCAATCGATCGGAAACGATTGTTCAAAAAGGTGATGGAGGCTTCATGCAACGAGGAGATCGTCTACGAAGGCGCCTCAGGGCTCAGGAAGGAATCATGGCAGGGGCATCGGCAAGGCTCCCGCTCGCCTTTCTCCCTCTCCCGTCGATAGTAAAGTACCCCTTGTCCATGCGTGCGTCCACCGCCCAGGTGATCGAGATCCCCTTCTTCCTGAAGCTACTTATGTTGGCCCTTTTGAAGCCGATGAGATGGGGGATATCGCCTTCGTTCACAGAGACGGCCACCTCGCCGCGGACGGCCGAGGCCTCGCAAACCCTCATGACTGCGAGGCGAAAGGCCTCTGATTTCACCAGATAGCCGAAGGCCGGATGAAATGGGCCTGCAGCGATCTTCTCCCTCAGCACCTCGTTTTCCGTAAGGCCCATCTTGATGGTCCTGATGCCGTGCTTCCAAGCGCTCGCATAGACGAAGCATGCCTTTGCCACGGCCTCCTCCATACTGTCCGGGGCGTACTCTCCGGCCCTGAACGAGTCAAAGAGAGGCGTGTCTCTGATAACCACCAGAGGGTAGATCCTGATGAAGCGAGGGGCGCACGCAATAATGGCCGAAACTGTTTCCCGCAGGTCTGCAGCCTTCTCTTTTGGCAGGCCGACCATCACCTGCATGCCCACCTCGAATCCCTCATCCTTAAGGAACCTGAAGGCGTCGAAAAAATCCCCTGCCGTGTGGCCCCTTCCGAGAAGGCTGAGGATCCTGTTGTTCGTTGTAGGGATGCCCAGCTCGATGACGCGCACCCGGTGCTCTTTGAGAATCCCTATGACCTCTTGATTCACAGGTCCGGGCTTTGCCGATATGCGCAGATGGGATATCTTTTCTCGATAGGGCTCGAAAAGACGGAGCAATCCTGCCAGGCCCTCAGGCTCGAGGCCCAGAATGTTCCCGCCGTAGAGCGCCGCCTCGACAGGGCCATCGATCGCTGCGAGGCTTGCGGCTATGCGGGCGCCTGTCAATGCGCCCTGGATACTGCCAACGATGGTCTCCTGGTTACAGTACGCGCACCGCTGCCCGCAGCCCAGGTGGGGCAGAAAAATGGGCACGATCATAGCGTCTCTAGCTGCGTCAAAAGAAGGCTCGCGGCCTTTTGTTCGGCCTCCCGCTTGCTCTTGCCCGTGCCCTTGGCCTTGAGATCCCTTCCTACATATACGTAGATGCTGAAGCCTTCCTTTGCCTTCCTCGTAACGCGGTACTTCGGCAGCACGCCCCATCTCTTCTGCGAGTATTCCTGGAGCACATTCTTCGGATTCTTTTCCCTCAGTTTCTCCTCGTTGAAGTAAGGCTGGAAAAGCCTCTTTACCACCCGGGAGGCAACGGCGAACCCTGCGTCCAGGTAGACTGAGCCGATGAGGGCCTCGAGCATGTTCGAAAGCACCTTGGAATCCGTTGGCAGGTAGGTCTTCCCGTTGCCGTACCGCATGTATTGGTCGAGTTTGATCGCCTGGGCCACCTCCGTGAGCATGCTCCTCTTCACGAGACACGATCTGGCGTTGCTCAAGAAGCCTTCGTCTTTGTCAACGTACTTCTTGAAAAGCAGGATGCTGATCACCGTGTTGAGGATGGAATCGCCGAGGTACTCGAGCTTCTCGTTTTCTGACTTCGCCAGGGTTCTCTTGTCATTGACCGAGGACGAATGGGTGATGGCCTGGGCAAGGAGAAGGCGGTCCTTGAACTCGTATCTTATGGTTTCTTCCAGGGGTGAAGAGTAGGTCTTCAGGTCAGGATTACCTCTAGTTTCGTCCTCAAGAAAAAAGAATCATCCTGCTGTCCTTATCCGGGAAGGAGAGCGCCCATAACGGCTTCACTCTATCACGGTTCATT
>CAYZAF010000304.1:0-3999 GCA_964476435.1 uncultured Syntrophaceae bacterium | reverse complement strand
GAAGTAGGCGCGGGAGACTGTTGCGGAGAGGTCGAACCTCGCCCTGTGCTCCATGTCCATGAAGAGAAAGGCCATATCTTCGAGCACGTCACCGATCCTGAATCTCCTGTTGAATTCGATGCAGTCCACGACTATCGGGGGGTCCGTGAGGCAAACGTGCTCTGAGTGGAGGTCTCCGTGCCCCTCCCTTACGAATCCGCCCCTCTTCCTCGCCTTCAGCGCTTCCCCGTGGTCGTCAACGAAAGCCCTTGTATATGAGACGAGGCGCTCATAGGTATCCTGATCCACTGTGGTGCCGCAAACAGGCAGGATCTGCGCAAAATTCTCCTCAGTGTTCGTCCGGATGAGGTCCACGCTGCCGAAGGGGTCGTGCCTGTGGATTGCCGCCTTTTTGTGGAAGCGCGCCAGCATTGCACCCACCTCGTCGAGGACCCGTGACGCGAGCCGGCCCTCTTCTATCAACCTTGAGAGTAGCTTGTCTTCTGGTATGCGCCGCATTCTGACGGCGTATTCCGCGATCGGCAAGCCCCGCTCTTTCCGGAACGAGTACTCCCCCCGCTTTCCGTAGATGGCTGCCACCCCTAGATAGATACCCTTGGCCAGCCGCGAGTTGAGCCGCACCTCTTCGGCGCAGAAGAATCTCCGTCTCCGCAAGGTCGTGAAGTCGAGAAACCCGAAGTCCACTGGCTTCTTGATCTTGTAAACAATGGCATCTCCGACAAATACGTGGGAGATATGCGTCTCGTAGTGGACAACTGCCGAGGGCCTCTCAGGATGGTTTGCCCCTTCCATGAGAAATGCGATGAGACCCGGGTCGGTCTGCATAGATCGATTGCCTGAAAAGGCCGATCGCCCCTTTCCTTCGCCCAATTTGTCCATCTCTCTATCTATGATAATCTTTCCGTCCCTTGTTTCCTCAAGGCGATCCGGACTATGCTATTCCCAAGGCCGACGAAGGGGCCTTAAGGCGAAACGCGAAAGGCCCGCGGTCGCGAAAAGAAGATGAAGAAATGCAGGAAACGCCTCTGATAGCCCTTATTCTGGCCACGCGCATAGAGGCCGAGCCTTTTGTCCAGGCAATCAGCCTCGAAAGGGCCGGGGAAAGCCCCCTGCCAGTCTACAGGGGCGACGGGGTCATGCTCGTCATATCGGGCATAGGCAAGACCAACGCTGCCATAGCCGTCACTTATTGCTGCGCGGCCTTCCATCCCCAATGGATCGTCAACCTTGGGGCAGCGGGATCCATGAACGCTTCATTCGGGCTGGGCGAGGTATGCCATATCACGAAAGTCATCGAATGGGACCGCCCCCTCCTCTCCTCGGAGGGCCCTCATCTCCACTTTCCGCGCGTACTGCAAGGATTCAGGGAAGCGGTCCTTGCGACCCAGGACAGACCGGTGATCGATAGGGGCTTCCGGAAAGAGATCGGGCCCCATGCCGACCTTGCTGACATGGAAGGGGCGGCAGTCGTTCAGGCCGCCCGCACCATGGGTACGCCAAGCGTGCTGTTTAAGTTCGTGAGCGATACGCCGGATGATGGGCCGGATGCGGACATAGTCGAGCGCATCAGGGACCACGGCCCCATTTTCTGCCGCTTTGTCGCAGACTCCGTATTCCCCGCCTTGAGGAAAGGGGTCAGGCCTATTTCCCCCTGAGGGCATGCCAGCTCTTCAGCACCTGGGCTGCCATGGCAAGCTGAAAATCGTCCTCATCGCTCCCCACCTGATCCTGATTGAGGACCGAGGTGTCCAACTCCTGCTTTTTCTCCTCCGGCTTTTTGTTTTCCGGTTTCACTGGCGCTTCGAGGTGCTTCTCGAGGTCCTTCTCCTTTACGGCGGCCATCTTGTCGCCCTTTTTCCTCGTCAGGTCTTCCTCGACGACTATGTCAGGGGTGATGCCTTCCGCCTGTATCGAGCGACCGCTGGGCGTGTAGTATCGAGCTGTGGTGAGGCGCAGGGCAGAGCCGTCGCTAAGGGGTATGACTGTCTGGACAGACCCCTTGCCGAACGTCTTGGTGCCCACTATGATCGCCCTTTTCGAATCCTGCAGCGCCCCGGCCACGATCTCTGAAGCGCTCGCGCTGCCCTCGTTGACGAGCACCACGAGGGGGCCGGCGTAGTCATCCTTCTTGTGCGCGTTAAACGTCACCCTCTGATCTGCCTTTCTCCCCTCTATGTAGGTGATGAGGCCTTGGCCCATGAACTCGTCGGAGACCTCGACGGCCTGATCGAGAAGCCCTCCCGGGTTATTCCTCAGGTCCAAAAGAATGCCCTTCAGCCCTCCTTTAGCCGTTTTCTGGAGATCATGTATCGCCGCGTCAAGGTCCTTGCTTGTCCTTTCCTGAAACTGGGTGAGGTGGATGTAACCGTAGTTGTCGTCGAGCATCTTGTACTTGACGCTCTTGACCGTGATGATCTCCCGCATCACCTGATATTCTTTGGGAAGGGTGAAGCCCTCTCTCATGATGGACAACGTGACGCCCTTGCCTTTGTCCCCTCTGATCAGCTTGACCACGTCGACGATGCTCATGTTCTTCGTGGGCTTGCCGTCGATCTTGATGATGTGGTCGTCCGGCTTCAGGCCCGCCTTGAAAGCAGGGGTGTCCTCTATGGCCGTGATTACCGTCGGGAATCCGTCTTTGATGGTGATCTCTATGCCTATTCCGCCGAACTGTCCCTTCGTCTCCGTCTGCATGTCTTTGTACATATCGGGCGTGAGAAAAGAGGAATGGGGATCGAGAGACTCCACCATGCCTTTTATGCTCGCGTAAATCAGGTCCCGGTCCTTGATATCATCGACATAATTCTTCTTGATGATGTCAATCACGTCAGAATAGGTCTTCAGGTACTCGTAAGCCTCCTGGCCCTGAGCACTCTTGACCGTCTTGTCTCCCTGAGCGCCGGCCAGGAAACCGAGGGAAAAGACCGCCGCCAAGAGGATACCGAGAGAAATCTTCATTTTCTTGCCCATAAACTCATCCTCCAGAATTAGACAGACCAAAATAATACTATAAATTCCGCTCACTTTCAATTCGAATCGACACGTGCTATATTCACGTTCAGTGAAAACCGTGTTCGTGGCCATGAGCGGCGGCATGGACAGCTCGTGGGCCGCCTATCTTCTCAAGAAAAAGGGCTACAGGGTAGTCGGCTTCACCTTCGATCTCCTGCCCGCTACCCTGGCCAGCAGAAGCAACGCGAAGATTTGCTGCTCGACGGTGAATGTCAACAGGGCAAAAAGGGTAGCCGACTCGCTTTCCATCCCCCACTACGTGCTCAACATGCGGGAAGACTTCGAACGATACGTGATGGAGCGATTCGTGGACGAGTACAAAGGAGGGCGGACGCCTAACCCCTGTGTCCTGTGCAACAAGCACATCAAGTTTGCCTCATTCCTTCGGAAAGCCCTCGCCATGGGCGCGGACCTCGTGGCAACGGGCCACTATGCCTCCGTGGAGGAGAGAGCGGGAGATATCGAATTGAGAAAAGGGAGGGACAGGGCCAAGGACCAGTCCTATTTCCTCTATCCCATCTTGCGCGAGCACCTTCCCCTGATCACGTTCCCCCTTGCAGACTATAAGAAGGACGAAGTGCGCCGCGAGTTCAGCGCCCTCGGCCAAGGGGAAAGCCGCGTCCCGGAGAGCCAGGACATCTGTTTCATCCCCGAGAACGATTACAGGGCTTTTGTCAGGCAGTTCGTGCCTTTGAAAAAAGGGCCCATCGTCACGGCCGGAGGCCACCAGATCGGATCCCACGACGGGGTTCACCTTTACACTATCGGGCAGAGAAGGGGCATCAACATACCTTCCCGAGAAGCCCTTTATGTGATCGACATCAGGACCGGAGAGAATACGATCGTCGTGGGGGCAAAGGGGGAATGCCTGCGAAAAAGGCTCCTCGCCGACGACGTGAATATGCTATCCCCTGCGGTTGCGGGCGAGGCCCGGGCAAAGGTCCGCTACCGCCAGAGAGAGGAGAGGTGCTCCTACTCTTTCCGGGA
>CAYZAF010000303.1:0-2784 GCA_964476435.1 uncultured Syntrophaceae bacterium | reverse complement strand
CGCATTCGAGAGCGGCATCAATACGGCTCGAGTGCAGATGTATGCGTCCATAGCCAACTCGATATTCATTTTCTTGGCGGCCCTCTTTTTTGTCGGGCAAAACCAGTCCGGCGACGCGCGCATGGGCGATCCTCTGACCCTTAAGGCTATCGCGGCCGTCGTCGTGGGCGGCATCGCCTTGAGCGGCGGAAGGGGCAGCGTCTATTTCGCGATCGCGGGGGCCCTGATATTGAGCCTCGTGAACAAGATCATTTTTTTTGCGAACATACCCTACGCGTACCAAACGCTCGTGGGAGGCGCCATCGTTATCGCCGCGATCGCGAGCTCCCAAGCGTATACGCTCTATAATCGTCGCAGCGCGTCAAGACTCAAAGGAAGATAGGAAGGCATGGGAAACGCAGTTACCGTAGCAGCGCAAGTCTTCTCCAAAAGGAACCTCGCGGCGCAAGCTCTCTACAGGAAGAACAAGGCGATCATCGTCGCCCTCCTCCTCATCGTCTTTCTTTTCTGTCTCGGAGGCGTCACGGTCACGAATTTCCTCAGCTTCCCTCAGGTGCTGCTCACCATAAAGCTTGCGTCCTTCATCGCCCTCTTCGGGCTGTGCCAGATGGTCGTCATAGCTGCGGGAGGTGACGGCCTAGATCTTTCCGTCGGCTATGCGGCCACGCTGACGGCGGTGCTCACTACCTACGTCATGGATGGTAAGAACGAAAATCTCTGGATGGCCATCGCCATTGCCATCGCGCTTGGACTCGTCATAGGCCTGCTCAATGGATTATTCGCTGCCTACGTCAAGCTGCCTCCGCTCGTGGTCACGCTCGCTATGGCCAACGTTCTCCAGGGGGCGATCAACGTCTATACGGCCGGAACGAACATCACGGGCCGCCCTTCTCCCATCCTGCGCGTTGTCGCCGCACAATCGACGGGAATCTTTCCGAACATCCTCTTCCTCCTCATCGTGGTGGCGGCCGTCGTCATGATCATCCTCTATAAGACGAAGTGGGGTCTCATGCTCTTCGGCACCGGTGCGAACGAGCGGGCAGCTTACCTGAGCGGCGCGAACATCAGGAGGGTTCGCTGCATCGCCTTTGTGGTGTCTGGCGTGCTCGCGAGCCTCATCGGGCTTCTTCTCGTCGGCAACATGGGAATGGCCTTCAAGGACATGGGCTCCAACTACGTGATGCCGAGCATCGCGGCGGCGGTCGTCGGGGGTGTTTCCCTCTCGGGCGGGAACGGCAACTATATCGGTGTGATCCTGGGCGCCGTTTTCCTCCAGACCCTCACCAACCTCCTGGTCGCTCTTGGCTGGGGCGATGCGGGGAAATGGACAGGCTTTGGAATCGTGCTCTTTATTCTTCTTATTGTATACGTGAGTAATCGCAGGAAGCGATGAGGATACGTGCGACCGACGTTCTTCGGAGGAAGGGATGAGCGATATTCGGACAGCGATAGTGGGAGTCGGTAATTGTGCGAGCGCTCTGGTGCAAGGGATAGGATACTATGCGGGCAAAAAGCCGAGCGAGATCGGATCGGGTCTAATGCACCATGACATTTGCGGGTATGCTGCGGAGCATATCAAGATCGTCGCGGCCTTCGACATCGACAGAAGAAAGGTTGGCCGGCCGCTCAGGGAAGCGGTCTTTGCCCATCCCAACTGCACGAAGAAGATCGGTCCCGCCCTCGAGGGGTACGATTTCGCCGTTTCCATGGGAAACCCCCTCGACGGGGTCTCCGAGCATATGTTGGATTATCCGGAAGAGAGGCGGTTCGCGGTCGCCGACGAGGCTCCCGACGATGTCACTGGCATTCTGCGCGACCGGGCAGTGGATATACTCGTCAATTACCTCCCCGTAGGCTCCGAGGAAGCGACGAGATACTATGCGCGCTGCTGCCTCGATGCGGGCGTCAGCCTCGTGAACTGCATCCCTGTCTTCATTGCTTCCGACGCAAAATGGGTCGCCATGTTCGAAGAGAAGGGCATTCCCCTGGCCGGCGACGATGTCAAGTCGCAGATAGGAGCCACGATCATTCATCGCACGCTCGCGAAGCTGTTCAACGACAGAGGCGTTTCCATTGACCGGACATACCAACTGAACACGGGGGGCAATACCGACTTCCTCAACATGCTCAACAGGAAGAGGCTCGTATCAAAAAAGATCTCGAAGACCGAGGCCGTTCAATCCCAGCTTGATGTGCCCCTCCAGCCGGAGAACATCCACGTCGGCCCCTCCGACTACGTTCCCTGGCAGTGCGACAACAAGGTCTGTTTCATCAGGATAGAGGGGAGAATCTTCGGCGACGTGCCAATTGATCTCGAACTGCGTCTTTCGGTGGAAGACTCGCCGAATAGCGCCGGATGCGTCATTGACACGATCAGGTGTTGCAAGATCGCGAGGGACAGAAGGGTTGGCGGCGTCCTCGAGTCCATATCCAGCTATACTATGAAGCACCCTATCAGGCAGTTTCCCGACGAGGCCGCCCGTCGCCTGGTCGAGGAGTTCATTAGGGGGGAGAGAATCAGATAGGGCGTATCACCGACAGACTCCGGGGACCATTGTATTCTCGTCATTCTTCCGCCCCAGTGATCCTCCTTTCACTCACTATCCCTGTGTACTGAGCACCTCATTGAGCATTCTCCCCAGTTTCGCCTCCTCGGTCTCATCGGCGTACTTGGGTCTTTCCACGTCGGGAAAGAGGCTGAAGATAGAGTTCAGGATGACCTCCGCATGGGGAGGACAGCCGGGCATGTGGGTACCGAGGGCAGCGTGATGCTGCTGGCAGATG
>CAYZAF010000302.1:0-1827 GCA_964476435.1 uncultured Syntrophaceae bacterium | reverse complement strand
TTCGGAAAGCCCGTCACGGTCTGCGGTGATCCGCGATGCCATGCCTTAGAGATAGACACGAGGGGCTTCATCGAGCAATCGAAAAAGGAGGTCCGGGAGCGGATCAGCTGGTTTCTAAAGTCCGCGGACATCACGACCAAGGCAGAGGATTTTGTGGAATCGGCCGCCATGAGCCCCGCTTTCGAAGAATCCGCCATGTTCGATACCATGGCGGACCTCATGGTCAAGGACGAATACGAGTTGTACGTTTTCGACTTGGCGCCGGCTGCCTTTGCCCGGAGACTCCTCGGCATGGCAAAGGCCCATTCCCTATGGGCAGAAAAAATGGTGAAGAGCCGTGAAGAGGCCAAGTCCCTGCGGCAGATGCTCTCCTTTTCGAGAAAAAAGGAGAAGGACCCCCTCATGGACTACCTGCTGGGCTTCAGGGACAGAGTGGCCAACGTGCAAAGGCTGCTCATCGACGAGGCGCTCACGGCCCTCTTTCTTGTGACCCTCCCCGAAAGCCTGCCCATCGCTGTCACCGCAAGGTCCATAAACTGGTCCCGTGAAATAGGCATACCCCTGGGAGGGGTGATCGTGAACAAGGTGATCCAGAAAGGGCAGATCAACGAGCACACGGCCGAGTTCGTCCGAAACAGAATAGTCGCGCAGGAGGAGCACATGGCAGAGATCCGGGACATGTTCGGCGGTCTGGTGAGGGCGATCACACCCCTTCTCGAAACCGATGTCAGTAGCGCTGCCATGCTGGATAGGATGGCTAGGCATCTGTTTGCCCCAACCGGCGTGCCATAGAGCATTACGCAAAATAGAGAATTGGTTGAAATCCTGTGCGCTAAGGCTTCCGCCACGGGTGGAACGGTATTTTATTCTGCGTATGCTTTAGAAGACCTGCTCTATGCCGATGGCAATCAATATGAGGCCGGCAACAACGGTGGCCCTGTGGGATAGGTTCCACCTTATGAAGACCTCCGCGATGTAGTTTCCTCCCCAGAGGGCGATGAAGTTAAACACGGCGGAGAGAAATCCCACCCAGAATGGGTCGAGGCCGATCATGCCAGCGCTCACCCCCCCGCCCACATTGTTTATGGACAGAGCAACGCCGAGCACTGTCGCTTCCTTGAAATCGATGTGCTTTGAGCGGTCCGTGTCCGCATTTTCTGGCCTCCTCATTATGGCGAAGATGCCTTTTTTCGCATCTTGGTCAGACTCTCCGGACCCATTCTTCTTCGGTATGTATTGCTCAGCTATCATCCACAAGCCGATGGCGCTCAGGAGCGACATGCCGACTATGCCGGAGAATCGCCTGGGGAGGAACTCCGATATCATCGAGCCGGAATAGGCCGCAAAGGAGGAGATGAGAAAGGTGATCACGGAAATCCAGATGTTAATGGGAATGCTTATTCTTATTCCCCTAATGCTGTACGCAATTCTCGCGGCGACATTATCAACGTTGTTTGTCAGGGCGATGAAGAACGTATAGAAGACCTGCTGCATCATATTCGTCTCTTCTCAAGGCAAGGCTGGCTTACTGTTTTGCCTGTTTTACGCCGCGGCTAAAAAAAGGTCCGACGAGACATCGCCATTGGTCCATGGCCAGATTGACCAATATTGTAATGCCCCTTGGGAAGACGCACAAGAGCGAACACGAACGGCTTTCATTACTCCCCTCATTGCCATAGGGGATACGCCTTTCTTTCCGCGATTGCGGGGACGATTCAAAATCGAAGGCACTGACAGCCTCGAGCACAAGGTGAAGGGCAAGGGGTGGGTATTCCCGATTCGGTCTCAAAAGCACCTGGGGAGGGGGGCTTTCCTAAGCTTATGCCG
>CAYZAF010000301.1:0-10358 GCA_964476435.1 uncultured Syntrophaceae bacterium | reverse complement strand
CCAGAACAGGCTCCTCTCAGACCTCACGGTTGCCCTTGTGACAGCATCGGATCTGCGCTGCTTTACCCACGGGCAGGTGCCTTGCAATGACGGCGGCATCTCGCTCGGCCAGGCTGCCGTGGCGCACGGCAAGCTCGCCGGTCTGTAAGCCGCGGGGCTTTCCCCCGTCACCATACCTTTACATGGGTAACTCTCTTTCTTTGTCGCTCTCGTTCATCCTTGGGGTATTGCCCCTCCGAGGCGCCACGAGCACCGTAGGCTTTCGAAGGCCATTCCTTCCGATTCGCTGGCCCCCTCCGCATGGGGCAGCCTCTTCTCTTCGGTATCGTCCCTTTCCCACTCATCAAGACGTCCGTCAGTTTGAAAGACTGGATTGCTCTGAAAGCAACTCTACCGTCCGCTTTCGAAGCCTATTCCTTCCGATTCGCCGCGCCTCCGGTGCTGACCCGTCCATACTCAAGACTCGCTCACGCACCGATTGCGGACCCACCCGCGGCACCAAAGGGTGGTCTGCCGCGGGTTCCTCGCCTCTATCTCTGTCACGTGATACTCCGCAAATAGGAACGCCCTACTAGTGGGCTATCCCTAGGAATCAGGCGCGTGGCTTAAGGAGAAGCCCCGCACCCCTCTGGCGCGGGGCTTGCCTATTGGTACCAACACGCTCGTCTTTCGTGACGGGCACCCCAGCACCTCCCGGCGATGCGAATCGAGAAGGAACAGCCTTCCGCGGACGGATAAGGTGACTTTGTCTTTTCTTACATCGAGGTAAGGGCGTGTTACCCGTTGGCGACTTCGTGCAATGCGACCCGCGGAAGTAGAATGCCCCTCACCCGCGGGTGCGTGAGCCTTCCCCTGGTCGGGACGCCCGCGCCGTTTCCGGCAAGGTAGAGAGCCCCCGGAGCAAAAAGAAGGGGTGTGGGGAAGTTCACGGCCGCTTCTTTTTGCGGTGGGGGCGTGGGGGCGGGAACTCTTGACGGAATAAGGAGCGTTAGCTTTTCTTATGGCGAGGCCTCGCACGAGGAGGTAACGGGTAATGCGCCCTTGGGGAAAGCATTGAAACGGTCTAAGTGGTGCGGATGTTGCGGTGTGTTGCTCTTGCGGTAGTGGTGGTTCGGTAGGCCCCTTGTAACACGGGCCGAACTATCGTATACTATCGGTCCTATGTGTCTCGCAGTTCCCGCGCTTATCACGAAGATCGAAGGCACCTTGGCTGAGGCTGAGCTTGCCGGCAACGAGACGAGCGTGAACATCCTCTTCACGCCTGAGGTCAAGGTGGGGGACTACGTCATCATGCACGCGGGCTACGCGATAAGCGTGATGAGCACGAGCGAGGCCCAGGAGACCTTCGAGCTCCTCGGGGAGATGGCGGGCCTGGATGCTGAGGAGTGATGCTTTTCGCGACCCGGCGGTCGTGGAAAAGCTGCGACAGAAGATCTGGGCGGCCTCAAAAAGACCCATCAAGATCATGGAGTTCTGCGGCACCCATACCCATGCCATACACCGGTTCGGCATAAGAGAGCTCCTGCCAGCCACCATCGAGATGTTCTCCGGTCCGGGTTGCCCGGTCTGCGTCACCGATAATAGCGACATAGATTACGCCATTGCCCTTTCAAAGATTCCCGGCGTGATGATAGCGACGTTCGGCGATCTTCTCAAGGTCCCCGGCTCCAGAGAAAGCCTTCTTACGGCGAAAGCCGCAGGGGCGCGGGTCGAGATGGTCTACTCCCCCCTCGACGCGCTCACCCTTGCTGCGGAAAATCCCTCATGCCGGGTGGTCTTTCTCGGCATCGGCTTTGAGACGACCGCACCCGCAGTGGCTGCGTCGATAGTCGAGGCGGAAAGCCGCGACCTCGACAACTATTGCGTCTTTTCCATGCATAAGCTCACGCCCCCTGCGATGAGGGCGATCCTGGAGTCGCACGAGATTGCCCTCGACGGCATCCTCTGTCCAGGCCACGTCAGCACGGTGACGGGTTGGAAAGCGTGGCAGTTCCTGCCTGACTCGTTTCACATGCCTGCTGCAGTGGCCGGCTTCGAGCCGGTCGACATTCTCTGGGGCATTCTCGAAATCGTGCGCCAATGTGAAGAAGGCAGGGCCAGGGTGGCGAATACGTATCCCCGAAGCGTGACGCCGGAAGGCAATAGGCCTGCTCGCGACATGATGGAGCGGGTCTTCGAGGAGGGACAGGCGAGCTGGAGGGGGCTGGGAGCTATCCCGGCGAGCGGAATGGCCATCAGGGAAGCTTACGGCCCCTGCGATGCCCGGCGTCTCTTCGACATCGAGGTGCCGCAGAGCGCCGGCCCTGACGAATGCCATTGCGGCGAGATCATAAGGGGCGTCATGAGACCAGATGCATGCCCGCTCTTCAAGTGCGTCTGCACCCCTGCCCACCCTGTGGGACCGTGCATGGTCTCTTCGGAAGGAAGCTGCGCAGCTTACTACCTCTATGGATGAGAACCTGATACTGCTCGGTCATGGAAGCGGAGGAGGCCTGAGTCATGAGCTGATAGAGGGCCTTTTTGTCCGCTATTTCGGCAATCCCCTCCTCCTTCCCCTTGAAGACGCATCCGTATTCTCCCTGCCCCCAGGGCGGACGGCGTTTACGACGGACAGCTACGTGGTAAAGCCCCTGTTCTTCCCCGGAGGCGACATCGGCCGATTGTCCGTCTGCGGGACCGTCAATGACCTCTCCATGCGCGGGGCAAGGCCCCTCTATCTGAGTGCCGGCTTTATCATCGAGGAGGGCTTTGCCGTGTCCGACCTGGAGAAGATAGTCGCCTCCATGGCGCTTGCCGCGAAAGAGGCAGGCGTCTCTATCGTCTGCGGCGACACGAAGGTCGTGGAGAGGCACGCTGCCGACGGGCTGTACATCAACACCGCCGGTGTCGGCCTCGTGGCAGAAGGGGTGAGCGTCTCGATCCAGAACGCCTTGCCCCATGACGCCGTGATCGTGAGCGGGACCATGGGCGACCATGGGGTCACGGTCTTGAGTCAGCGTCAAAGCCTCCATTTCAGGAGCCCCCTTCGAAGCGACGTTGCTCCCCTGGCGAGCCTCGCGCAGGGCATCCTCGAAGCGGCGCAGGGCGTGCATGTGATGCGCGACCCCACGAGGGGTGGAATCGCGACCACCCTCAAGGAGATCGCGAAAGGCTCCTCAGTGGGGATCGACATAGAAGAGGAGCGCATACCTGTTTCCGATGCGGTGAAGGGCGCATGCGAGATGCTCGGCCTCGACTACCTCTATCTCGCGAACGAGGGGAAGCTTGTGGCAGTGGTGGCGGAATCGGATGCCTCCCGCGTGCTCGAAGCAATGAAAGCGAGCCCTTACGGGAAAAACGCTGCCATCGTCGGCCATGTTACGGAGGAGCACCCCGGCGTCGTGACGATAAAGAATCCCTTCGGCATCAGGCGGGTCCTGGAGATGCTCGCGAGCGACCAGTTCCCGAGGATCTGCTAGTTTCGTATCCCCTGAAGAATAATTCCAATTCTAAATCATGACGATATCGAGGCGCCAAGGAAGGAGCGACGAAGGTGTACAGTTGGAGTACATCGAGGAGCAGATGACGAAGGCAACAAAGATAGCGCCGAGTTAGAATTGGAATAAGACCCGCCGGCAAGAAGTGCCGGCGGGTCTTAAGGTGCATCTTAATTCTTAATTGAGGCCTTTTCTCATAAAGGCCCCATGCCCTCTTTCGGGCGGCCTATCCTTCCCTCTTGATCTGCCTCACAAGGCTCCCCGACGCATCCATGACATTGATGGTGAGCGGCATTCTGCCGGGAAGGGTGTGGGTGGCGCAGCCGAAGCAGGGGTCGTAGAGACGAAATGCCATCTCCACCCGGTTGAGGATGCCTTCGGTCACGTCAACGCCTTTCTTGATGAGCCCCTGGGCAACCTGCTTGATCGCAATGGAGATGGGGGCGTAATTGTTCGTTGTGCCCACGATGAGGTTTGCTTTCGTGCAGATGCCTTTCTCGTCAGTGGTGTAGTGGTGCGTGAGGGTGCCCCTCGGCGCCTCCACGATGCCCACCCCTTCGGTCGGCTTCTCCGTGGGGATGGTGCGGACCTTAGGATTCGTGATCTCCGGGTCTTTTGCGAGCTCCTGCAGGTGCTCAGCTGCATAGAGGAGCTCGATGAGCCTCGCCCAATGGGTGGCAAGGAGGTTGTGAACAGGCTTGGCGCCGAAGGTCTTGTACATCTCTTCATATGCTTCCTGGGCCCGAGGGGTGGCCATGCCGTCCGATGCGTTGAGGCGAGAGAGAGGCGTTGCCTGATAAACGCCGCTCTCTTTGCCGGGGACGAGCCCCTTCCAGCCTACCTTCTTGAGGTAGGGGAATTTAAGATACGTCCAGGGCTCAACCCTTTCGGCTACGTGCTGCGTGTATTCGGCGGGGCTGTACTTCGCGAACTCCTTTCCGTCAGGGTCGACAACCCTGATCTTTCCGTCGTAGAAGTTCACCTTGTTCTTCTCGTCGACCATGCCCATGTAATACGTCGGCATGGTGAAGATGGGCGACATAATGAGGTCGAGGTATCCCTTGTTCGCAAGGACGATGTCCTTGAAGAGCTTGAGGGTGAACAGGGCGAACTCGATCGAGTCTGTTGCGGTGGCTTCGACCTGCTTCCTCTCCTCTTCGCTCAAGGCCTTCGATACCCCTCCGGGCAGGCCGAAAGTGGGATGTATCTTCCTTCCCCCCAGCATGCCGATGATGTCCATGGCCTTGCCCCTTGCCTCGATGACCTTCGTGCCTACTTCCACACCCACCTTGTGGATCACCCCCAGGATGTTCCGTTCGGCAACTGGCGCGTCCGGGCCCATGACGAAGTCCGGTCCGCCTAGGATGTAGAAGTGCACCGTGTGGTCGGCCACGTAGAAAGCGGAATAGAATAGCTCTCGGAGCTTCTTGGCTGTCGGTGGCGGGTCTACGTGGAAGACGGCGTCGCAGGCCTTCGTAGAGGCGAGATGGTGCGCCTCCGGGCAGACGCCGCAGATGCGGGGCGTAATGTCCGTCAGTTCTTCGACGCGCCGGCCTTGAGAGAACTTCTCGAACCCCCGGAGCTCCGGGATGACCATGTATGCGTTAGCCACGTCTCCCTGGTCATCGAGGAAGAGGTCGATTCTTCCATGTCCTTCGAGGCGGGTCACGGGATCGATGCTGATCTTCTTCATAGCACTCTCCTTATCACAATCATATCTTCCGCCGGTGCAGGAGGGAGGCGGCCAGGCCGAAGCGGTAGAAGGTCCCGACGGGGTCGGCGATCTGATTGACGATGCGCGCTGCCTCCTCTTCGGTCTCTGCATCCACAACGGACGCGCAAGCGCTCATGAGGGCTGCGCCCTGGTCTACCACGTGGGGGGGAGGACCGTAGCAGCCCCTGCACGGCACATCGACCTTCGTGCACAGGGCGCCGCACCCGCCTCTCGTCGCCGGTCCTGCACAGACGAGGCCCTGGTCGAAGAGACATTGGGTGGAGCTGGGAATGATCTCGTAGAGGCGGTAGAACTGCTTGATGGCCTTTTCCTTGCGGTCGTGCTTGCACTCGTCGCAGACCGTCTTCTCGTTTGCCCCGACGACGCTCCCCTTGGGAGGCAGCTTGCCCGCGACGATCGCCTCGATTACCGCCCAGATCTGGGGGGCCTGGGGGGGACAACCTGGAATGAAATAGTCCACGTCCTCGACCTGAGCGAGGGTTTTCACGGTGTTGTAGAACTTCGGGATCCCGATCTCATTGCCGTCCACCTTGGTGAGGGCTTGAGGAACGACCTTGCCCGGATTGTCCACCGAAGGGGACTCCAGATAGACGTAGTCGAAGATGGATTTCCGGTCGTACAGATTGGCGAGGCCCGGCATGCACCCTTCGTTGGCGCACGACCCGAAGGCCACGAGGACCTTCGACTTTTTCCTCAACAGGTGGGCAAGATGCTCGTTCTCGCTCGTGCGGATAGCGCCGTTGAAGAGGCAGACATCGATGTGGCGGTCGGGCATTGCCTCCACGTCCTTATACTTGGCATCGACTGCCACGGGCCAGAAAAGGATGTCAGCTACCTGGTCCACAACGAGAATCTTCTCCCGAAGCTCCACGATTGCAATCTCACAGCCCCCGCAGGATGCCGCCCAGTAGAGAGCTAGCTTCAGTTTCTCCGCCATGTTAATCCTCCTTGCTCGCGATCTGGTCCTTCCAATTCAATGGGCCCAGACCCCGTACCTGATCGGTGAAGTTCCGCGCCAGCTCCGCCCACTTGGGCGCTTCCGCCCCTGAGATCCAGCCCCAGTGGAACCTTCCGCGGTCGATGCCGAATTGGGAGAGGAGGTTCTCGAGCAGGGGCATGCGGCGGAAGGTCTTGAAGTTGCCGTTCGTGTAGTGGCAGTCCCCCGGCGGGTGGCAGCCGGAGACGATCACCCCGTCAGCCCCTCCGGCAAAGGCCTTGAGCACGAACATGGGCTCGATCCTCCCTGTGCACATGACCCTGACCACGTCCACATTCGCGGGCTGCTCCATACGGGCTACGCCTGCCGCATCAGCAGCCGTATACGTACACCAATTGCATAGAAAGGCGATAATCTTCGGTTCAAAGCTCATGGGCGCGCTCCTTGGGCAGTTTTGGGCTCTTCCAGGAGCCCTTCGATCTGGGCGATGATCTGCTCGTCCGAGAAATGGCGGCCCGTGATGGCAGCCGCAGGACAGGCAGCCACACAGGTGCCGCAACCTTTGCAGAGGGCATCGTTGACCGAGGCAACGTTCTTCTCCGCGTTGAACGTGATGGCCTGATATGGGCAGACGGAGAGACATGTCTTGCAGGCCGAGCAGAGCTTCTCATCTATATTGGCAACGGTGGGGGATATGGTCACTTCCCCCCTGTTGAGCAGGGCAATGGTCATGGAGGCGGCGGCACCGGCGTGGGCTACCGTGTCGGGCACGTCGCGCGGGCCCTGGGCGCAGCCGGCAAGGAAGACGCCGTCCGTATTCGTCTCCACTGGCCGGAGCTTGGGATGGGCCTCGGCAAAGAACCCTTCCGCCGAGCGGCTGATGCCGAACATGGAGGCCACCTGCGCGGAGTCTGCCTGGGGCTCGAGCCCTGTGGAAAGGATGACCATGTCGACAGGGACCCTCCGTACCGCGCCGGCGAGGGTATCTTCTGCCCTGATGATAAGCTTCCCCTCTTCCTCGGGTTTGACGGCCCAGTCGGTTACCTCGGCGACGCGGCCGCGGATGAACTGGACCCCTTCGCCGAGGAGCTTGTCGTAGAACTCTTCGTAGCTCTTGCCTGGGGTGCGCATATCGATATAGAAGTTATAGACCTTGGCGCCCGTGTGGTCCTTCACCATGTGGGCAAGCTTCAGGGAGTACATGCAGCAGACCCTGGAGCACCACCGGTTCGTATTCTCGTCCCGGGAGCCCACGCAATGGATGATCCCCACGCTTTTCGGATGGCTGCCGTCCCTGAGGACAACCTCGCCCCCTGTGGGACCTGAGGCGCTCGTGAGCCTTTCCACCTCAAGGCCCGTGTAGACGTTCGGATACTTGCCGTAGCCGTAATAGGGGAGCCTCGCGGCGTCGAAAGGTTCGAAGCCCGTGGCAACGACAACGGCGCCCACGTCGACCTGGACGATCTCCTCCTTCTGCTCGAAATCGATGGCCTTCCGGTCACACGCCTCGGCGCAGGTCTTCTTGCACTTACCCGTCTTCAGCTGGATGCACCGCTCCGGATCTATAACCACGACCTGGGGCGTAGCCTGGGCGAAAGGCAGGTAGACGGGTTTGCGCTTGCCGAGCCCCATCTGGAACTCGTCGGGGAACCTGGCGTCCTTGTACGTGCACCCGTCGATGCACTGGAGGCAGCCCACGCAGAGCTCCTCGTTCACATACCGGGGCTTCTTCTTTATAGTCACCTTGTAGTTGCCCACATATCCCGACACGTTCGTTACCTCACTGTAGGTGAGAAGGGTGATGTTGGGATGCCGACCGGCATCCATCATCTTGGGCCCGAGAATTCAGGTACTACAGTCGAGGGTGGGGAACGTCTTATCAAGCTGAGCCATGTGGCCCCCGATGGAGGGCTGTCTCTCGACGAGGTAGACCCTGTAGCCCGCGTCGGCTATGGTCAACGCGGACTGGATCCCGGCGATGCCGCCGCCTACCACGAGAGCAGCCGGGGTAACTGGCTCTGTCCGGGAGAAGAGCTCTTCCTGGAGGAGAACCCTCGAGACCGCGGCCCTGATCAATCGCTTGGCCTTGGCCGTGCCCAGCTCTTTGTCCTTGATTACCCACGAGACATGCTCCCTGATGTTCACCATGGCAAAATAGAACGGGTTGAGCCCAGCCTTTGCCACGGCGTTCTGAAAGGTCTGCTCGTGCATCCTGGGCGAGCAGGAGGCCACGACCACGCGTTGCAGCTTCTGCTCTTTAATATCCTGCTGGATCAGCTGCTGGCCAGGCTCGGAGCATACGTACTTGTATTCCTTCGCTGCGACCACGCCGGGCAGGGCGGACGCAAACTCGACCACCGATTTCACATCGACCGTGGCAGCGATATTCGTGCCGCAGTCGCATACGTAGACGCCAACTCTTGGTATCCCGTTTCCTCCGCTCATGGCTCTTCTAACCTCCTATGGACGCCTTCTTGTACGGCACAAAAAGCCGCTGTAGTCCTAGTTCCTTCTCGGGAATGCCGAAAGAGAGGCCTATCAGCTGCGTGAAATAGGCAACCGGCATGCGGACATTCTCCTTGAAGCTCGCATTCACCTCATGCTGGAAGCACTCGAGGCCGAACTGACACAAGGGACAGGTGGTGGCGAGGAGGTCGGCCCCCCTCTTTTCCGCCTCTTTAAGAATAAGGTAGTTGAGGCGCAGGCCCACATCCCTGATGGTGCCCACGAGGCTCCCGCCGCAGCACCTCGTCTTCATGGGCCAGTCGAGGGAGGTTCCCCCAAGGGCAGTGACGAGCGTATCGAGGCTCGTGGGTACCTGCTGATTGTCAAAGACAGAATAGGGGCGGACGATCTGGCAGCCGTAGTAGCAGGCAACCTTAGCCCCGAGGGGCGCCTTCACTGCCTCCTTTATCCTCTCGACGCCGATGTCGTTCATCAACACATCGAGGGGATGGCGGACTTGGACGTTGCCCGAGTACCTCAAGGAGGCATCACTCAATCCCCGCTCCACCCTCTTCCGTATCTCCGCGTTCTCCGCGAGGTAGCGCTGGGTCTTGAGGGTCCCGGCGTAGCATGCGGAGCAGGGCGCGATGAGCTGGACCTTGCCGTTCTCTGCGGGCTCGCCCTGTTTCTCGGCGAGGGCCAAGTTCCGTGCGGACAGGGCAAAGGACTTCACCTCATTGACCGCCATGTAAGCCGTGGCGCCGCAGCAGTTCCAGTCGTGGAGCTCCTCCAAAGGGACCTTGATCGCAGAAAAGACCGCCTTCAGAGATTCCTCATAGGGTTTTCCGGTACTTTTCAGGGAACAGCCTGGATAGTAGAGGTACTTCATCACGCATCCTCCTTAGGTCCTTTCGACGCTTCGCAGCAGTGTGCGGAGCTGCTCTTTGTCCTCGACCCCCTCCTCTTTGAGGGCCATTCTGCCGGTAGTGAAAAGCTTCATGCCGAGCCTGGAATATTTGAAGAGATCAAAGAGATGGGTCCTCCGGGCTATGTTGATCATCAGCTTGCCTTCACTATTCCTACCGTTCTTGGCAACCTGTTTGTAGAACTCCTCCGCCATGACGGGGACGCCGAAATTCTTCGGGTAGAGGTGTTTCTCGATCGCCAGCTGCTTGAGGGCGTACATGATGTCGGTCAGCTTGATCTGCTTGGGGCAGTCGACCGTGCATTGGTAGCACGAGGCGCACAGCCAGATAGTGGAGCTGGTGAGCACCTCTTGCTCGAACCCCTCCCTGACCATCTGGATGATCCTGCGAGGCGCATAGTCCATGTAGTGGCTCACCGGACAGGTGCCTGAACAGGTGCCGCACTGGATGCAGGCGAAGAGCTTCTCCCCGTGGGCTTTTTGCGCCACCTGCTCTCCGAACAAGGGGTTCAGCTCGGATTCGAACTTCATGACCTTCTGCGTCTCGTAGACGAGGGCGGGTCGGACCCCCGCCTTGTCCGCCGGGCTGTACGGCTTCGCAATCGGACTTCTCATCTGCACACCCTCCTCATATTCCTCTTTCATTTGCGGCATGCACGCATGCCTGATCACCATGACAGAGGCAGGACTCGTCGCCGGGATGCATCCGTGCTGCCCGCCTCCGGTGCTTCGTACCCTACAATCGACCCTCCGAAAATTGTACACAACTGTCGCGTGCCACTATTATAGAATACTCCCATATTTTGTCAACCCCCTAACTAGCGGGATTTTTTAGGTTTG
>CAYZAF010000300.1:0-2901 GCA_964476435.1 uncultured Syntrophaceae bacterium | reverse complement strand
AGCCGCGATCTCATCGCGCGGTTCGCTGAGTCGAAGTACTTCAGCATCGTCGCTTCCATAGATTCCTACGGGGAGATAGACCGATACCTCGATTCCGGGAGAGCCACGGTGGCCCTCACCATACCTATCGACTTCTCGAAGAACTTGCACACAGGAAGATTGTCCACGATAGAAGTCATCATCGACGGCAGCGAGTCGAACACCGCGACCATCGCGGAAGGCTACATAGCAGGCATCGCGGATGCCTTCAACCGGAGAGGAAGCAGCGGGTCCGTCAGACCAATCATCGATCTGAGGAACAGGGTCTGGTACAACCCGGAGCTGAAATCGAGGAATTTCCTCATCCCCGGTCTCATCGCCATCATCATGTCGGTCATCATCTCCCTTCTCATCTCCCTTGCTATCGCGAGGGAATGGGACAGGGGCACCATGGAGCAGCTCATATCCACGCCGGTGAAGCCAATCGAGATAGTGACAGGGAAACTGATCCCGTACTTCGTCGTGGGGTTTGCGGACACGGTCATGTCAGTGCTCATAGCCACGCTTGTCCTCGGGGTGCCCCTCAGGGGCAGCGTGCTTTTCCTCCTTGCCGTCTCCGCTATCTTTCTCTTCGGGGGGCTCTGCTTCGGATTGCTCATCTCCATCACGACTGCCAGTCAGCTAACGGCAAGCCAGGTGGCAATGCTCACGTCGTTTCTACCCTCGTTCCTCCTCTCCGGCTTTGTCTTCACCATCTCCAACATGCCCACCGTGCTGCAGGGCATCACCTATCTCGTGCCCGCCCGGTACTTCGTCTCCGTGCTCAAGGGGGTTTTCCTCAAGGCCGTCGGATTCAACGTGCTTGTCCTGGAGGTATTCTTTCTCTCCCTTTACGGGTTGGCCGTATTTCTGCTCGCTGTCAAGAAGCTGCGGAAAAGGATCGAGTGATCATGTTCGAACGGATATGGAACCTCGCCGTCAAGGAGTTCATAGAAACCTTCAGACTGAGAAGGCGGGTCTTCTTTATTTTCGTTGCCCCCGTGATCCAGCTCTTCATGTTCGGCTACGTGGCGACGATGGACGTGAATAACGTCTCGGTTGCCTGGCTCGACTATGATAAATCACAGGAGAGCAGGGAGTTCGCCCGCAGACTCGAAGCCTCAGGGTACTTCACCATAAAGGCCAGGCCGGGCTCCTCGAAGGAGATCGCTTCCCTCGTTGACCGGGGAGAGGTGCTCATGGCCATAGAGGTAGACAGGCGATTCTCGAAGAACATCAAGAAGGGTGAGCCGGCCCAGCTTCAGGTGATCGTCGACGGGACCGATTCGAACACGGCCCTCATCGCGATGAACTATGTTGTCGAGATCACGGCGAAATATTCGGCCGACAAGGGCGCGCGCATAGGGGTGAGGCAGGATAAGGTCGATTTTCGCCAGCGCATCTGGTACAACCCGGACCTGCGGAGCCGGAACTACTTCCTCCCGGGGGTCATCGCCCTCATCGTTATGCTCACCTGCCTCATGCTCACCTCCATGGCAGTGGTGAGAGAGCGGGAGACAGGCACGATGGAGCAGCTTATGGTGACGCCCATCCGGCCCCTCGAGTTGATGCTCGGAAAGACGATGACTCCGGCCCTCGTAGGCTTTATTGACATGCTCATGGTGACGATCGCCGGGGTCCTCTGGTTCCATGTGCCGATTAAAGGCGCCTTATCATTCCTCTTTCTCTCCACCGGGGTATACCTCCTCTCGGTGCTCGGCATAGGCCTTTTTCTCTCGACCATGTCAAAAACCCAGCAGCAGGCAATGATGGCCTCATTCTTTTTCTTCCAGCCGGCCATCCTCCTCTCCGGCTTTGCAACGCCCATCGAGAGCATGCCTCTTTTCTTCCAGTACATTACGTACGTCAGCCCATTGCGTTATTTTCTCGTGATCGTCAGGGGTATATTCCTGAAAGGGGTCGGCTTCGAGGTGCTCTGGCCCCAGGTGCTCTCCCTTTTCGTTTTGGGCGTCGCGATCTTTCTCCTCAGTGCGCTCCGATTCAAGAAGAGGCTCGAGTAGGGCTCCGCCTCCCCCTTCTCTTTTGCCTTTCCTATGCGAGCAATCCGTTCAGGAACGTCCAGTATCCGCTGAGGAGCAGGGCGCCGAGGACGATGAGAAGGCCGCCAAGGACGAAAGAGGTGTATCTCACAAAATGGCCGTATCGCTGCATGAGGCCCATGAGCCCCGAAACCATCAGGGCCGCCCCGAAGAAGGGGATGGCGAGGCCCAGTGAGTAGATGCTCAAAAGACGCATGCCGGTGAAGACGGAGCCGCCCGCAGAGGCGATAAGGAGGATGGAGGCCAGGACCGGCCCGATGCAAGGCGTCCAGCCCAGAGAGAAGGTGATGCCCACGAGGAAAGAGCGGAAGAAGCCGGCCGGTCTCTCGTTCATGTGAACTATCTTCTCCCGATTGAGGAAGCCTATTTTCACGAGATTAAGCATGTTGAGCCCCATGGCCATGAGCAGGATGCCGCCTATGCGCATGATCCATTTTGCGTAATGGGAAAAGACGTTCCCGAGAAATGAGGACGAGAGCCCCAGGGAGATGAAGACAAAAGAAAAGCCGACAATGAAGGCGATGGCGTGCAGCAGGACGCGCCTCTTGACCTTGGCGTCCGAAAGGTCGCTGCAGCTCGCGATGCTGCAGCCGCTTATGTAGATGAGAAACGATGGCACGAGGGGCAGGACACAGGGCGCGAAGAAAGAGAGGAACCCAAACGCAAAGGCCACGAGCCCGTTGACATTCATCGAGGTAATTATTTACCTTTTTGAGGGGGTTGTCAATTGACTTACGGCGCCATGGCAGAGCAGACGCAGCACGCTTAATCTCCCGCGGGTGAGCCCGGGAGGACGCGTCGCGCGTTGGCGACTTCGTGCATT
>CAYZAF010000299.1:0-11174 GCA_964476435.1 uncultured Syntrophaceae bacterium | reverse complement strand
GGCCGCCATCGACGCCATTCTCGATGGCTATACAAAGTATACGCCTGCAGCGGGATCGGAAGAGCTGAAGGATGCGGTCATAGGCAAGTTCAAGAGGGACAACGACCTCGAGTACGGAAGGGACGAAGTGATCGTCACGTGTGGCGGCAAACATGCCCTCTACAGCCTTTTTCAGGCCATATTTCAGGAGGGGGATGAGGTTATCGTCCCCACGCCCTACTGGGTTTCCTACCCAGTAATGGTGGAGCTTGCGGGCGCGACCCCCGTGTTCGTAGAAACGCACGAGGAGGATGACTTCCAGCTCACCGCTGACATGCTGGGGAAGCACCTGACGGAGAAGACGAGGGGGATCATTCTCAACTACCCGTCCAACCCTTCGGGCTCGGTCTACCAGGTCTCCTGCCTCGAGGAGATAGGCAAGCTTGCCGTGGAGAACGGCATCTACCTCATTTCGGACGAGATTTACGATAAGATCGTATACGACGGGTACCAGCACACGAGCATCGCGTCCCTCGGGCAGCCGATCAAGGAGATGACGGTCATCACCCATGGCGTGTCCAAAACCTATTCCATGACAGGATGGAGGATAGGTTTCGCTGCCGGAGCACGCGAGATCATCCAGGCGATGAGCAATATCCAGAGCCAGAGCACCTCGAACCCCACTTCTATATCCCAGAAGGCCGCCCTGGCCGCCCTGACGGGGCCCCAGGACTTCGTGGCCATGATGGTAAAGGAATTTACGAGAAGGCGGGATGTGCTCGTCCAGGGCCTCAACAGCATAGACGGGGTAAGCTGCTTCAATCCGAAAGGGGCCTTCTACGTGTTCCCCCGCTTCAAAGGCCTTTCCGACCGGACCTACAAGGGGAGAAAGGTGAGGTCCGTTGCCAAGTGGACGGAGATACTCCTGGAGGACTTTCACGTGGCTGCTGTGCCAGGGGGGGAGTTCGGCAAGGAGGGGTATCTGAGGCTCTCCTTCGCCACGTCCATGGAGACCATCGAGAAGGGGCTCGGGAGGATCAGCCGGGCGGTACAAGCCCTCGATTAGGAAGGATGAAGAAGGGTTTCTTAATCTATGCGGTCTTTGTCGTTTTGCTGCTCGCGCCCCTCGCGGCCTTTTCGGGCGATCAGGGGCTGTCGATCGGCTACGGCATAGCCGCTTTCAATGAGCAGCGTTCTTTCGGCCATCTGGAAGGGGGGAAGCCCTACAGCTTCATTCAGACGACCTATTTCTACGACAAGCCCTTCTCTACGAAGGAATTGGCCCTCCTCTTCGAGCCGTTCGGCGCATACGTCGCCCGGCCTACCAACGGCTTCGACCTCGGCTTCGATTTGGGGCTCAGGTATTACCCCTTGGCCTCCGATACCGGCGGGTTCTATATAACGGCAGGTCCCGGATTGGCCTACACGACCATCGGCTTCGAGGAGCAGGGGACCCATCTCCTCTTTGTCCTTCAGGGCGGGTTAGGCTACAGGTACAATAATTTCTTCATCGAAGACAGGGCCCGCCACTACTCGAACGGCGGCTTGGCCAGGCCGAACTGGTCGGTCAATGCGAATATCCTCAGCATTGGCACCAGGTTCTAGAGAGCGCACGCCGCAAGAACAACCCCACCGTCCGCTTTCGAAGGCTATTCCTTCCGTTTCGCTGGCGCCTCCCCACACCGGCTGCCCCTTCTCTTCGGGATCCTCCCTCTCTCACTAATCATAGAAATCCGTCAGTTTGAAAGACAAGATACCCCCAAACACAACCCCGCCGTCCGCTTACGAAGGCTGTTCCTTCCGATTCGCTGCGCCTTTCGCGCTGACCCGTCTACACGGAAGACTCGCTCACGCACCGATTGCGTACTCACCCGCGGCCTCTAGCGGCAGTCTGCCGCGGGTTCCTGCCCCATAGTTCTGCTATCTGGTGCTCCGCAAACAGGAACGCCCTACTAGTGGGCTGTGCCTCGGAATCAGGTGCGTGGACTAGGGAGAAGCCCCGCACCCAGAAGGTGCGGGGCTTGCCTATGGATCCATCGTACGCTCGTCTTTCGTGACGGGTGGCCCAGCACCTCCCGGCGATGCGAATCGAGAAGGAACACCCTTCCGCGGACGGCAAAGCGACATACCAACGGTGGAATTCCGGTCCCTTTATCCTAATCTTTTGCACCACACAACATCGGATAAGGGCGTGTTACCCGTTGGCGACTCGTGCATTGCCGAGGACTACCTAGAAAAACTCGCGACGTTTTCCTCGAGGTAGAGAGCCCCCGGAGCGAAAAGAAGGGGTGGGAAGAAGTTCACGGCCCCTTCTTTTCGCGGTGGGGGATGGGGGGAACTCTCGACGAAAGTAGGAGCGACATGCTTTTCTTATGGCGAGGCCTAGCACGAGGAGGTAACGGGTAACACGCCCTAAGGGATAGCATCAAAACGTTCCCAGCCTGTGCGTGCTCGGCTGTTTTTTGCTCCGGGCGCGGGACGGGACGCTCTCGACGAAAGAAGGAGCGATATGCTTTTCTTACGACGAGGCTGCCAAGAGGAGGTAACGGGTGACACGGCCTTGAGCACGGCATTGTGGCGCTCTGCGGGGGTTTGCCGTCAAAGGGGAATCAATTGCGCAAAGCGGTCTAAAGTTCTCTATGGGCCAGGAGAGCAAGAAAAGAAGGCCTCACAAGAGTAGTTTCTGCGCGGTTTCCAGGTAGGCTTGAATGGCATTCGAAACGTTCTGCTCGATGCCTTCAAACGAGCCGCCCACCGTCACCCGGCTCCCCTGTCTCCTCACGCTCGTCACTTTGATCTTGACGATATGGTCGCCGGGCGAGCCTGGCATATGGTAGGAGATGTCCAGCTCGTTTCCGGATGATATGGTTTTCTCCTTGTCCTCCGATGCATCACAGACAAAGCAGCAGCCGCTTTCGCTCAGGTCCAAAAGGGCGCCGTTGTACGCAGCCTCTCCCATCCGTGCGGTGGCGGGGATGAGGCAGGGCACCCTCTGGTGCTGCCTCAGGTTCACCGTTTCGATCTTCTCGGGGTATGACAGGACGAGCAGCCGAAACGGCTTCTCGAGAACGGTCAGGAGGGTGCATTTGAACCCATAGACCACCCCCTCGCACAGGTAGCGGATGGTCGTCTGATCGGGTCCGTTGAGCACGGCCCATATGCCGGGCACGTACGGGGCGCTGCAGATCAGATAGCGTCCCCTCTCCATGCCGACGAGCGTTGTCTTGTAGGATTCGGCAAAGCCAGAAAACCGGAGTTGAAGCTGCATGCCCCATTCCACGCCTATCTGCGGCTGCGAAGTTTCCGTCATGGCGAATATCCTTCCCCCCGTAGGTTTGGTCAGCCCGTGGCCGTCTCATCCCCTCTTTCGCCGCGACCCATCCCTAATGAATTACTACCATCCGACGCATCCGGCGTCAAGGAGAGTTCTCAAGAGGAGTATGACGACTATCCATACCCCTTCGGGGCAGTTGAGGCGCTCTGTCTCATCTGTACGTGCGTTCCCCGCAAGGGAGATCACTTCGAAACCCACTCATACCAGTATGCCGCCTTGTCAGGGACAGAGAACCATACGTATGTTTTGTCACCCGGCAGCATCTCCATTTTTCTTTCGTCCTGAGCCTCGTCAACGATATAGGCAAAGGCAAGGGCGCCTTTCGTGTTCAGCTCCTTTCCTTTTTCATCGTAAAAGGTTGCAAACACCTCTGTCCGGTCGTCGCATCGGAACATGGGGACGATAGAATCGATGTCAGGAGAGAGAATGTCCGCCCAAAATAGCTCCCACGTTGTCTTTGGGTCGCTGCCCCGGTATTTCCCGAGTCGTCCTTCAGGGGGCTTCTTCTTCGTGGCCATGCAATAGCGCAAGAACTGAACCTCGACCTGGAGCCACCTGAAGTTCTCGCGCTCCCCCATGATCTTTGCGGTTTGCTTGTGGACTACGACCATCCGGTCGTCGCTGCCCGTGTGAAAGAACTCCTCCGGGGTCTGTTCGAAGGCGAACGACTGCGTGATCTTCAGCCAGTCGTTTTCCTGGCGTCGGGCCGTGAGGTTTATCTTTTTCAGATATTCGGGCGGGAGAGGCCTCAGGAAATCTCCCGAAAAGGACGGGCTGCCTGGTGTGAGGCAATAGACGCAAACCAGGACAAACGCCAAGAAGCCGCTTCTCATCTTTCGCTCTTTCTCCCCCTTTCGAACTCTCCTGCCCTATCGCCTCTCTCCCTTGCCCGTTGAGGGCAAAAGCCTTACCTCACAGTCAGGTAAGTCCCCCGTCTATCTTATCAATGACGGGCAAAAAGTAAAGCATTATCTCTTTAACTTGTGGATTCCCTGCAGCTTCCCTGCAGGGAGACCTCTCTTCCGCTTCGCTCCGCTGGCAATTATTGGGGCTTAAGCGCCCCCTCCAGTGGCGCAAGCCACATGGAGCCTCCCCCCTCACCCTCGCTTTTCGCTCGTTGTCTTGGATACCCTGCTGCTCGCAGCAGGGTCATTTATTGGTCCCCTGCCTTGCCCGTATGCTATACTAGGCCGGCTCTATGCGAAATGACATCGGAAAAAGACTGAAAAGAATCATCCTCATCATGATCGCCATCATCCTCGTCGGCACCCTCGGGTACAAGGTGATCGGCGGCGCAGACGTGAGCCTCCTCGACGCCCTCTACATGACGGCGATCACCATTACGACCGTGGGCTTTCAGGATGTTGTCGGGGCAGGGAGCACGGCAGGGGGAAAGGTCTTCACGATTGTCTACCTCTTCTTCAGCGTGGGCACGATCTTTTACCTGTTCACCGTGCTTGCCGCCTTTATGGTCGAGGGTGAGGTGCGAAAGGTGTTCAAGAGGAGAACTATGGAGAAGCGGATCGGAAAAATGCGGAACCACTACATCGTCTGCGGCATCGGCATGGTGGGCCTCTATGTGGTCCACGAGCTTTTTGAGATGAAGAGGCCCCAGGTGGCGATCGACACAGATGCGGAGAAATTCGACCTGCTGAAGATGCGGAATATCGACATACCCGTCCTTTTGGGAGACGCCACGGAGAACGAGCTTCTGGAAAGGGCCATGGTGAGGGAAGCAAGAGGCCTCTTTGCAACAACCAACTCCGACAACGACAATATTGTGATCGCCCTGACTGCCAAGCAGTTGAACCCTCAGCTCCGGGTGATCTGCAGGTGCACCGACACGAAGAACACGGACAAAATAAAGCGCGCTGGCGCAGACAGCGTGGTCGCCCTCAACTATATCGGAGGCTTGCGCATGGCTGCCGAGATGATACGGCCCCATGCCACTGACTTCATGGAATCGATGCTGCGGGACAAGGAGCATCCCCTCCGGGTGGAGGAGGTGAGCGTGCCTGAGGGCTCTCCTTACGCAGGGAGGCGGATCGAGGAGCTGGACCTAGCCAACATGGGCAATCTCCTCCTCCTTGCCATAAGGAAGGAGGAGGGGGAATGGATATACAATCCCTCTCCAACCGTCACGCTCGAGAAAGACATGCGCCTCATTGTGCTTGCTACCCCCGAGGAAAGGCAGATTCTCTACGGGGTGCTCAAGGCGTGAAGGGCTCATGTAACCTTGACATGACTGCAGGGGAATGATAGGTTTTTCAAGGAGATAGGCGATGAAAGTGGCCATATCGGGAAAAGGCGGCGTAGGGAAAACTACCCTCGCCGGGGTGATGGCGCGCATCCTCGGGGCGCGCGGCCATAAGATCCTCGCCATCGATGCGGATCCGGACGCAAACCTTGCGAGCGCCATAGGCATCTCTCAGGAAGAGCTGGCGAAGGTCAAGCCTCTCGCGCAGATGAGAGAGTTGATAGAGGAGAGGACAGGCGCAAAGAAGGGCTCCTACGGCGCGTACTTCAAGCTGAACCCCCAGGTGGAGGACCTGCCCGACCGGTTTTCCGTGTCCAAGGACGGGGTGAAGCTCATGGTCCTCGGCACCATCCCCCAAGGGGGAGGGGGCTGCTTCTGCCCGGAGAACATCGTGCTCAAGAGCCTCTTAGCCCACGTGTTCATCGAGAGAGCGGAATACCTTATCGTAGACATGGAAGCAGGGCTGGAGCACCTCGGGCGGGGCACCACTGCGTACATGGATGCTCTCATTGTCGTGGTGGAGCCGGGCCAGCGAAGCTTCCAAACAGCGCGCCAGGTAAAGAGCTTGGCCGACGACCTGGGGATCAAGCAGGTCTGCGTGGTGGGCAACAAGGTCACGGGCAAAGACGACCTCGCCATGATGCAGGAAAGCCTGTCAGGCTTGTCCTTCCTGGGCTCCATGACGTACAACGAGAAGATCATCGAGGCGGACAAGCTCGGGGTCTCCCCCTACGACATAGATCCCCTTATCAGGGCGGAAGTGGAGCGCATCATCGCCGCCTTTGAAAAAGAATCAGGATGAGGAAGATCTGCTCCTACCTGAGCCTTGTCGTGACGACCCTGGTCCTCGGCGCATTCGCGCTCCTCGTGGCGCCGTTCGATCCGAAGGGAGAGCGCATACACCGGATTGCCCGCCTCTGGGCCGCCATCCACCTGAAAGTGAATGGCATTGCCGTTTCCCTGGAGGCTGCCCAGAACATGCCCGAGCCGCCGTTCGTCTTCATGTCGAACCACCAGAGCGCCCTCGACATCTTCGTGCTCCTTTTCGGCCTTCCCGTGCCGTTCAAGTTTATCGCTAAGCGCGAGCTGTTCCGCATACCAGTGTTCGGGTGGGCCATGAGGAGGGCCGGCTACATCAGCATCGACCGGGGAAACCCGAGGGAGGCCCTGAAGGCCATCGAGGAAGCGGCCCGCAAGATAAGGGACGGCAGACCGATCCTCATTTTTCCCGAAGGCCACAGGAGCCGCGACGGAAGGCTGCAGCCTTTCATGAAAGGCGGCTTCTCCCTCGCCTCGCGGGCACGCGTGCCGGTGGTGCCGCTGGCCATCACAGGAAGCTTCGCAATACAGCCGAGGGGCTCGATTCTCTCCCCGCCCGAGAGAAAAGGGCGCGTCTCGATCCGCGTGGGAAGGCCTGTCGCCGTGGGGGGGAAGGGCTCATCCTATAAGGCGGGCCTCATGGGAGAGGTCCGCGGATCCATCGAGAGGCTGATGTGATGTCCGAGGAGATCAAGAAGGAGATCATCGGCATAGGCTTGCTCGGTCTCTTCCTTTTTCTCCTCGTGAGCCTCGTTTCGTACTACCCCTTCGATCCATCCCTCAACAGCGCTGCATCCGGGAGCGTGAGGAATTTCTGCGGAAGGGCGGGCTCCTACACGTCAGACTGCTTCATCCAGCTCTTCGGCGTCATGAGCTACCTGCTCGCTGCCTTTATCCTCGTCTTCTCCATCCTCTACATAGGAAAGCGGATTCCTCCGCATCTGCCTGTCCTGGCAGCGGGGTTCGTCCTCTTCTTCCTCTCCGTGTCGGCCCTTTTCCAGATTAGCCTGGGCAGCATACAGATGAAGAGCGTCGTCGTTCCCTTTGCCGGCTTGCTCGGCCTTCTCCTCGAGAGGGGTCTCGTCCACGTTTTCAGCTACTTCGGCAGCCTCCTCCTGGCGTCCGTGCTCTTCCTCATATCCCTCTTCCTCATTGCCCAGGTCCCCCTCGTCTCCCTCATCCAGGAACAGGTGAAGAAGAGGAGAGAAGCCGAAGAGCCCCAGCCCGGCAGGAGCGTCAGAGTCCTGGAGGAGAGACCGGAAGAGCCGAAGGTGCGGGAAAAAGAGCCGGAGAGGGAACGGAGAGAGAGGAAGGCCCATCCCGCAATCCAGGAATCCTTCGAATTCCTCAAGGAGATCGGCCCCTACAAGCTTCCCCCGGTCGCGCTCCTCGACCCCGTGGAGAAAAGAGAGGTTAAGGTCGACAAGGAGAGTGTCCATTTCAATGCGAGGATACTTGAGAAGAAGCTGAGAGACTACGGCATAGAAGGAAAGGTCGTCGAGGTGCGGCCCGGGCCGGTGATCACCATGTACGAGTTCGAGCCTGCCCCCGGCATCAAGGTGAGCCGCATCGCGAACCTCGCCGATGATTTGGCCATGGCCCTCTCCGCGGTCTCCATCAGGATCATCGCCCCTATTCCAGGAAAGGCGGTCGTGGGCATCGAGGTGCCCAACAAGGTCCGGCAGACCGTCTACCTCAGGGAGATCATCGAATCGGACGTCTTTGCGTCTTCCAAGACCATGCTCACCCTCTCCCTGGGCAAAACCATATCCGGTGAGCCGATTGTGGCGGACCTGACGCGCATGCCGCACCTCCTCGTGGCGGGCTCCACCGGCTCGGGAAAGAGCGTCTCCCTCAACACCATGATCGTCAGCATCCTCTTCAAGGCCACGCCGCTGAACGTCCGCTTCATGATGATCGACCTGAAGATGCTCGAGCTTTCCCCTTACGAGGGCATACCCCACCTCCTCCTTCCCGTCATGACAAACGCGAAGAACGCAAAGACCGCCCTCAGGTGGCTCATCGACGAGATGGAGAGGCGGTACGTCATCATGAACGAGAAAGGCGTGCGCAACATTGACAAGTACAATCAGAAGATGGTCAAGGAGGAGGGGGAGACCATCCCGTACATCGTGGTGGTCATCGACGAGCTGGCAGACCTCATGATGGTATCGTCGAGAGAGGTGGAGGAGTACATAGCGCGCCTCGCCCAGATGGCGAGGGCATCAGGCATACATCTGATCCTCGCCACCCAGAGGCCCTCGGTGGACGTGCTCACAGGCATTATCAAGGCGAATTTCCCCGCCCGCATGTCTTTCAAGGTGACGTCCAAGGTCGATTCCCGCACCATTCTCGATGCGAACGGCGCCGAGAGCCTCCTCGGGGCAGGGGACATGCTCTTCTTGAGCCCCGGGGTCGGGAGGCTTCAGCGCATCCACAGCCCCCTCGTCACGGAGGGGGAGATCAGGGGCATAGTCGACTTCCTGAAGAACCAGGGCGCCCCGACATACCATGAAGAGATCCTGGAAGATAGGGACGAAGGAAGCAGCGATGAGGAGGACATGGACGACGAGAAGTACGCGGAGGCTCTCGATTTCGTCCACGAAAAAGGGGAGGCCTCCATCAGCATGATCCAGCGGAGGTTCAGGATAGGGTACAACCGGGCCGCCCGGATCGTGGAGCGTATGGAGAGGGAAGGGGTCGTGGGACCCTCCACTGGAATCAAGCCGAGGGAGGTATTGAGGAGGAAGGAGTAGGAAAGGAGAAAGAGTGGTGATTGTGACAAGCCGATGGGGAAGGTATCTTCCGGTGATGAGCAGGGTACATAAATGTCTGGGCATGATCGCGGCAGGCTTTCTGTGTGCGGCGGTCGCGGCGTCTGCGGCCCGCGCGGACACCCTCGACTCCATGAAGAAGACGTACAGCGCGATCAACACTGTCGAGGCCCGCTTCGAGCAGACGATCACCCTGTCCGCCCTGAAGCGCACGCGGGAGGCCAAAGGGGAATTCTATTACAAGAGGGACAGGGGGTTCCTGTGGAAGTACACATCCCCGAAGGAGAAGACGTTTCTCTACGACGGGACGGCCATCTGGCAGGAAGAGGAAGACAACCCCGTCGTGATCAGGCAAAAGATGGACAAGGCGCGGATGGAGGGCTCACTTATCATGGACCTCGTCGAGGATGTGACTCGCCTCGACCAGCTCTTCATTGTAAAGGCATCGACGAGGGAGAACGGCATGGAGGTGCTCCAGCTCGTGCCTAAGAAGGAAGGCACCATGCAGAGCGCCCGCATCTGGGTGGACAGCCAGTCTCTCATAAAGCGACTGGAGGTCATTGAGATCACGGGCAATGTCAACACCATCGAGTTCTCTTCCATCAGGACAAACAAACTCCTGGCGGACACCCTCTTCGTGTTCAAGGCAGGGGGTAAGCAGATCGAAGAGCAGTAGGGAGAGAAAGGCACGTGGCGCTTCACAAAGATCGGGCGATAGTCCTGGGCGCAAGGGTCTTCGGCGAATCCGACAAGATCGTGCGCTTCTTCACCCTGAACTCAGGGAAGCTCACGGGCATCGCAAAGGGCGCAAAGAAGAGCCAGAAGAGGTTCATGAACACCCTGGAGCTCTTCAACGTGATAAACCTCGAGTACTTTGAGAAATCAGGCCGAAGCCTGGTCCGGATCGACAATGCGGACCTCGTGGAGGCGAACATGGACATCGGATCGAGCTTCAAGAAAATGTGCATCGCGAGCTTTTTCACGGAGTTCGTGGACAGGCTGACCAAGGAGAAGGAGAGGAACGATCCCCTTTTCCACTTCCTGAAAGGTAGTCTCAGCAGGGTCAAGTCTGTTGAATTCACGCGCTCCGATATACTATATTATCAGCTGCAGATGCTCGACCATCTGGGCTTCATGCCGAATTTCAGGACCTGCGTCCAGTGCGGGAGACACCTGGAAGGGCATGAATTGACCTCTTTCTCGAACGAGCGGGGCGGGGCTGTCTGTCATGGCTGCGCCAGGTCTGTCCCGCACAGGACATACCCCGAGGGGCTTATCCCCAGGTTGGCCGACCGACGGGCGCCGTTCGCCATCGATACGGGCCTCTTTGAGCGGCACGGAAGAGAAATCCTGGAAGGCTTCATCTCCTTCCACCTCAACGTGGAGTTCAAGTCGTACCGGTTCTTGAGAGGAATAGCGGGATAACCTTGTATTTTCAGGACCTCATATTGGAGCTCCAGCGGTTCTGGGCAGGCCAGGGCTGCGTGATCCGGCAGCCCTATGACATGGAGGTAGGGGCGGGCACGTTCCACCCTGCCACGTTCCTCGCGGCTCTCGGCCCTGAAGCCTGCAGCGCCGCCTACGTGCAGCCGTCGAGGAGGCCGACCGACGGCCGGTACGGTGAGAACCCAAACAGGCTCCAGCACTATTACCAGTTTCAAGTCATCATGAAGCCCTCTCCCCTCGACATTCAGGACAGGTACCTGGAGAGCTTGAGGACCTTCGGCATCGACCCGGCCTCCCACGACATCAGATTCGTGGAGGATGACTGGGAATCCCCGACGCTGGGCGCCTGGGGCCTCGGATGGGAGGTATGGCTCGACGGCATGGAGATCACCCAGTTCACCTACTTCCAGCAGGTGGGAGGCATCGAGCTTTCTCCCATCACGGTGGAGATCACCTACGGGATCGAGAGAATCGTCATGTACCTTCAGGATGTGGACAATTTCCGCAACATACGGTGGAACGAAAAGGTCCTCTACGGGGACCTCTATCTTGAGGCCGAGCGGGA
>CAYZAF010000298.1:0-13963 GCA_964476435.1 uncultured Syntrophaceae bacterium | reverse complement strand
CCGGGACGCACTCCTCTACCTTGAGGGTCGGCTCGTGGAGCAAGCCGGCAAGGAAGGCGCGGAGCCCTTCCGCAGACCGCGGCATCTGAGTGGCGGAGCCGAGGCAGAAGAGCAAAGAAAGGGGGTTGGGAAAACGTGCTTTCAAGGAAGCGACGGAAACGCTTATGAGGCAGAGGAGGCGCTCCTGATCCTCCATATCCCCTTTCTCTACGATGCCGTAGGAAAGATGGTACTTAGCCCAGGACTCGAAGAGGAGGCGATAGAGGGGCCTCGCCAGGCATTCGAGGGAGTCGCGCGCCGTGGCCCCCCCTGCGGATGCCTCTTCGCCAAGGTCTTCGGCATAGAGGGGAGGCAAAGGGGAAGGGGTTTCAAAGAGGCCAGGGAAACGTGCGGAGATCGTGTATCCTTCCTGTTCGCTGCCTTTCTCCTTGACGATCGAGATGACCTCGGCGCCCCTTGAGTCCGGGGAAAGGTGAGGTCGGGCGAAGAGACGCTCTTCGCTTCCGCCAGGCGCCCCGAGAGAGCCTGCGGGGAGAAGCAGGCGCAGGAGCCGGTAGGCCTGAACAAGGGAGTATCGGTGTCCCTCCGAGAGGAGCCTCTCTTCTAGAGTAGGGCTCTCGCGCCCATCCTTTCCGGCCATGTGAATGTCTCTCCAGTCTTAGATTCTCTGAGACGAAAGTGCGTGAAGCTGTGCATGGGGCTATAGAGAGCAAAAAAGCCGTTGAGGAGCGAGCCGAAGAGGTAGAGGGCGCCGAGGCTGGCGAAGTGGTCACCTTGGGCGACTACCTCGATTGATTGTCCGCGCATGAAGGCGCCCCGTATGAACCGGCTGGCCGGCTCGATTGAGACTCCCCTTATTCCCTCTATCTGCCTCAAATTGGCCGCTGCCCCAGGATGATCCGTCCTGCCCCGAAACGCGTAAAGCCTGAGCATGTCCCTCAGATTCGAGGCGTCCGCAAGGGGAAGGTGGTTGAGAGAGAGATGGCCAAGGAGGCTCCAAAGGGTCCTTCTTCCGAGGGGCGGGTCCATGGCAACGGTCGGCCTCACCACGTTCCTGAAGAGAAGAGGCCCTGACAAGTCAGTGGTCTCCCCGCGTATATCTCCTACCCCGAGCTTCGCTGGCAGGGTCCCGTTCGTGCACGTAAGCTCCACGGAGAGGCTCTCAATTTGAGGCTCGGGCGTTGCCAGCGCGTAAGGGAAGGAAAGGAAGACCTCGGGTGCGTCATCCACGGGGGAGGGGGATCTCGTCACCTCATAGAGAGGGTTGCCCTGGGTAGCCTGGTCGAACCATTCGAGGGGGAGGTAGGCCCTCTCTGCCGGCTCGCCAACACGTCTGCCCATGACCTTGTCCACGCTGTAGATCCGGAAACGATCCCTTTGCCCAAGGCCGCGGGGGACCAGCCTGACCTTTTCGCTGCAGTGATCGAGGGTTACGGGTTCCGTCTCCGTGGAGAAGAGGTTGACAACAGGGGTCGCGGACAGGATGACCTGGGGAGGGGCGATGGCGGAAAGGGGCAAGGGCGACCGGGAGAACTCGAAGATCACGCGGAACTCCGTTCCGTCGCCCCTGTTGCGCCACGCCTCCCACCCTACCAGATCCATGAAGAGGAGCTTGGAATTGAGGAGGAAGTATTCCTCGAGAAGTCTGTATCCGGAAAACGACCTGGCGGGGTAGGGGAGTATGGCTGCCTCCGGATCGAATCCCGGAAACTTGAGGCATTCAGCGGGCAGGACGAAGGAGCTTCCCCCATCCGCGGGCTCGAGGATGATCCGGTCGAGGTACTTTCTTAGGAGAAAACAGATGTCGGCTGCCAGGTATACAGGCCCTCCAAGCATGAAGGAGAGCCTCTTCGGCTGCCACTCCCTGAGCGTCATGCCAGAAAGCCTCAGGGCCATGTTGATCTGAGCCAGCTGGCTTCCCTGTGCCTTGGCCCCCACGTACCGTATTTCGAGAGGGTGAACCTCGAGGTCGAAACAAGTCCTGAATGGGCACAATGTATCATCGACGACAGCGGGCGGGAGTTCCGTGCCGGCCGGCACGGATATAGTCTTCTCAAAGCCGGGCTTGGGCGCAAAGGCAACGATGGAGACCGAAGGCACGGGTCTCAGGTAGTGGGGGAAAATCATCTCCATGAGGCCATGGATGAACTCAGGGAACTCATCATCGAGCTTTCGACGGAGGAGGGCCGTGAGAAATGCCACGCCCTCAAGAAGTCTTTCCGAGCCGGGCCCATCGAGGGTTCCCCCAAGAGAGGGTACCCCTTCCGGGTGGGCACTGGCAAATTCGGCTGCCAGGGACCTAAGATGCTCAAGCTCCTCGTTGTAATACGTATCGATCGTCTGCTTTATCTCCCGCATCGGGTGATCGTCCTCGGTATGTTCTCTGTTGCGGCAGCTGTCTCTCCTTTGGCGAGAAAGCTCAAAAATTGAGGCTCAAAACCGATCGACTGCTCAAAGGGCGTCTTCTCGTAGATCTTCCTCGGCACCAGGACTGAGCTCCGGCTCGCAAGAAAGGGATTCGCCCATCCCTCACGGAACCGGGGCACGAGGCCGTCGGTCTTGTCGAAGAGGAGCCTTGGGCGGGCATCGGCGAGGACGTTGTCCGCTTTAGCCCAAATATCCTTCTCCCAGTGCTCCTCGATGACCGAACACGCAACAGATGCGCCGTACGAGAGGAGGCTTGCGAGGGGCAAGCTGAAGAGCTGCCACACCGTATCGCCTTCTTTTGAAGAAGCTCCATTCTTCACCAATTCCTTGAGGGAGATGAGGCGGCCATAGGCTGCGTGAAGGGGGGATTTAGGGTCGGGGGGGACGGGCTGCTCGGAAAAGGCCCCCGAGATCATTCGAAAGGCATTTTCTCGGGAAGCTGCAATGGGAGCGATAAGGGCCATATCCCGTCTGTATTCCCTCACGACCCGAACCATGGGCTCGAGCTTCTCCCGGGCCTCTGAATCGCTACGATCATTCTCCGCCACCGGCGCCACCTCCCTGATTTCCCGGAGCAGCTTCTCCTTCGCATCCTCCGGGACAGCGAGCCCCTTTTTGGCCGCCCCGGGACCCCTCTTTGCCTCTCCTTCTTGGGAGAACCTGATCGCTGCGTCGAGGGTGGCAAGGAGCTGCACCCAGGCCGGAGGGTCGGCAAAGGCTTGTGGAGGGGCCAGCTCTGCGGCGGCCCGGTGTATGAGCCTCCAGTAAGGGTTCTCGTCGGTTGCCAGGAGGCTCATCGTCTCCCGGGCGGAAGGGCCTTCGAGGGGGCTTGCAATAGCGGCAAACTGCGCGCAGAACTTGTACCAGGCCTGATAGTACTCTCTTCTGTATTGCCTCCAGAAGGCGTCCACAGGGGGCCGCGCTTTAGGGCATGCATCGCTCAAGGCGCCGAGGAATGCCTGGATGCGCCTCTGCCCTTGGGCTGTGTAGGCCCCGGGCACGGAGATGTCCGCAAGCCTGACCCTGGGTGACCCCTCCCAGAAATCGGCAGGCTTGACAGCGGGTGAGTCAACGACCGGTTCCGTAGCCACCCACGCCAGGTCGGGATGGCGCCGCTGGAGACCTGCAAGGGCGTTTTGCAAAAGCTCTGCGGCGCGCCTCGTTTCACCGGGTTTTTCATCCCACGCCAGATAGCTCTCGTAGTCTGGGGGCACCGTCACGACGATTGCGGGGGGAAGCGTGGGGAACTGCGACCCCACAACCAGGGTGCAGGTCCTGGCGAAATCCCCGGACTCTCCGGCGGTGTCGTGAGCCCTGAAGCTGGTGCGGCTCTTTTGCAGCGCGTCCAGGAGGCGGAGACGGGCTAGGATATAGGCCGAATAGCTTGCCACGATCTCGTCATCCGTATCCGCTCCTATGGCAGAGACCCTCTTTTGGAGTTCGAGGTCAAAGGGCACTTGAAAGGCTCCCTCGTAGAGACTCACGTAGTCCCGCTTGGCACGAGCCTCCATGGCGAGGCTCCCGCGGAGCCCGAATCGCGGCAGGAGCCACCCCCGGTTCGCCTGCTCCAGATCAAGGATTCGCGACCTCATCCCTTGGAGAAGGAGCAGATTCGTCGCCGTGTCCACGCCAATCGTGGGGGCACGTGGAAACTCCGTGGTGAACGCGGTCACAGCTGCTAAGTTGCGGACGAAAGAGAGCGAGAGGAGCCCGCACAAGGCGAAAAGGATGGCGAGACACGCGACAAAGCCCATCCTTCGCAGGGCCCATCGATACCTGACGAGTCGGGAGATTGGCGTGTAGAGGTACCGGTCATGGGGAAGGATCTTTGCGAAGAGGTCCCGAAGGAAGAGTCCCCGGTCCTCAGTTGAGGCCGATGCAGGCTCCTCATAGAGTAATGGAGGGTTCGAAAAGGGCGGTATAGGTCTGGCGGTCTGCCGGCCGCTCGAGAAGAAGACGCCCCTGAGGAGCGGTTTTTCCTGGTATGGATTTTCCCCGAAGATTGCCTTCACGAATTCTGCCAGGCCCGGTCTCAATCTCGAAAACTGGTTCTCCAGGAGCAGCACCCCGGGATTCGGATCGCCCTCGCTATGGACCCAGTCGAGGCGCAGTCTCGCGAGCCTCTCTTTCATGGTCCGGAAGGTCGCCTCCATCACCCCTTGGGGCCGGAGGTCCCCCTCACGGTCAAGGTACCCCGCCGCCTGCCAGGCTTCTTCGTCAGTGAGGCCAAGAAAGGTATCGGTGAAACCGTACACCATGTCCATCTTCGTGACGAGCACGTACACGGGGAAGCGCGCACCGGTCACGGTCATGAGCTGGTCAATGCGTCTGCGGATGCTCTGTCCGTCCTCCCTCAGAACCGGCCTGTCGCCTTTAAGGAGCTTGTCTGCCGGGATAGTGGCGACCACCCCGTTTATGGGTTCTTGTTTCCTGTACGCGGCGAGAAGGGCGAGGAACCGCTCCCATTCGGCTTCGTCACGGTCGAGGTCTTCGGGGATCGTGTACCGGCCCGCCGTGTCGAGGATAATGGCCTCTTCGAAGAACCACCAGTCACACGTGCGTGTGGCTGATATGCCGGCTGTCCTCGTGAGGTGGGAGACAGGCGAATGGAGACTGGAGTTCTTGATGGCCGTGGTCTTCCCCGAGCCCGATTCCCCAATGACCATGTACCAGGGAAGGGCGTACAGAGGGTTTCCGAACCTTCTGCGGAGGCGCGATTTCCTCAACGCCTCGACCGACTCCCTCCAGTGATCCTGCAGCTCCTTCGCCTCCTGGCGACGGCGGGGATCGGCCGCGCGGACGAAAGCCTCATCGAGCTTCACCACGTCGTCGACAAAGTGCTGCTCCTTAAGCCGCTCCCCGCGCCTTTCGAGAAAGGCGAAAAGAACGAATGCCCCTGTTGCCACGACTACCAGGCCGGCAGCCACCAACCACAGCCCGCCCCCCTCTCTGACGAGCCAATAGCCGGCCGCAATGGCTGCAGGGAAAAGGATCAGAAAGAGGAGATTGAGCTTTCTTCTCATGGGGCCTAGTGGGCGTACGCGAAGACGGCACGGTCGAGAACGTGCCGGTAGAGGAAGAGGAGCGCCGCGAAGAGAGATAAGGGTACGGCCAGGCTGAGACCCATGAGAAAGGGTGCGGGAGGAACAAGGTGTTTCTTTGGTTTTTTCGTTGCCTCGCTGTATGACAGGGGAAAGAGAGGTGCCTCATCCGACAAGGCAGGGTACCTCGCCATTACTGTCGCACGCTCCTCGGCCTTGATGCGCTCCAGGGTCTCGCCGTCGTCCGTTCTGAAAAGGAATCCTTTGAACCCCATGGAAAGGCAGTAATCATAGACTTCCAGGGCCTGCTGTCTTTCTTCCCCCAGGGAGGAGAGCCGGGCAAAGAACTCCTCGCCGCCGTTCCAGGTGCCGAGATAGGCAACCTGCAAGGGTGAGGCTCTCCACGCTTCTTTCCCTCTCCACGGCGACATGAGAATCGCCTCGTCGACCCAGGCGCAGACGGCGAGCAGGGCTGCCTCCACGTCTGCTGGCCTGAATTCCTCCTCCTCGCATCGTTCCTTGGCCTGTGCGATGAGTTCGCGGTATCGGGCCTCGATTTCTCCGGAAGGAGGCTGATCGCGCTCTGCTCGCTCGAGGAAATGGAGGGTAAAGGCCATGATCTCGACAAAACAGTCAACCAGCCTCACGGGCCTTCCTCCTGCCTTCTGGCGATGACGAGGGCGGCAGTCATGTCTTCCGGTGCGTCTTTCCAGTAGAGGCAGATGGTGCGGCTCTTCAGGACTTCCTCCCAATGGCGGCTCGCGGTGTCTACCCGCATGTGGAGCACGTGCGGGCCCTCGACCAGTCCCGGCACGGACTCCTTAACCGCCTCCAGGCGGATGCCTGGCAAGGCCCTGCTCATGAGCAATTCAATCTCTTCTTCGGAGCCCAATTTCACCACGTGGCCGGCCATATCGACGAGCCTTTTCCGGCTCTCCGAGCTTTTGATCTGGACATAATAGACGTACGGCTCATCGAAGAAATAGGCGGGAATCTTTCTCCGGAAATACTCGCCATCCCTCTCGAGGGTGACCGAGGTCTCCATTCCCCCCACAATGGCGCCGAGCATCTCATCTATGAGCAGGGCCGCCCTCTTGAAGCAGGGTCCTAAATTTTCGTGGTCGTAAGGCGGCATCTGCCCGGATGCGTCTTGGGAGCCGCCGAGGGCATCGTATTGCTCGCTGAAAGAGCTGAGTTCCCCGACGAGCTGGCGCAGCACGCCGTAGACGCTCCAAGGGTGAAGGTCGATCACCTCTGCCATGTGAGCCAGGAGCGGGATGTAGCGGTTGAGCGATCTCAGGACGAGGAAAAAGGTGAAGGTGGAGGCAGCCACCTGGGTGCCGGTGAGGGCCTTGCGGTCCTTGTAAGGGGCGAGGAGGCGGCTGCGGAACTGAAGGAGGCTCCTGATGGACCGCATGGCATCGAAAATGACATCGGAGGCGCCTATTGTCACCACAGGGGGGACGAAATCCCTCGAAAGCTCCGGGTTTCTGGTGTCAAGATCGATCTGGGCGATGGGAAGGAGCAGGAACTCCCCTGCCTCTTCCTTTTCCGTCTCCCAGAACAGGCGCAGCGCGTAGTCGAGGAGCTTAAGGTTCGCCGTCGGCCCCCGTTCGTACAGGTCGACGCTCTCATGCGTCTCAGGACCCGACACGAAGCGACAATCCGCATCAGGGGGGGCGTCGCGGTCTGTCAAAGAGACGACATTCGGCCTGTCCTCTTTCCATTTGTGGAGGCCCAGGCAGACCTTGAGGCTGCCCCTCTGCCTCGGCACATCTTTGAAGGACCTCGGCTTGACCCTGGCATTTCCTCCGAGGGAGACCCATGTACCGTCCTGAAATATGAACTGCCCTTCTGACAGCTCAAACGTCCCCTCACTGAGGGACGTCTGGTTTATGCTCATGCGGCAGACACCCCAGAAGCAGGGTTGGAGGTATTGCCTGAAAGGCGAGAGGAGGGACTGGGTGAAGAGGTCCGCATGCTGGAAATGATGGGGCTGCAGAAACAACCCCTGATACCAGAAAACTGGCCTTCTCGGCTCGGTCATCGGTGCGGCTCCTCCCATGGGGAATCGGGACCGGGGCTCGGGTCGTCACTCATGACGCGGCTGCCTTACTTCCCTCATCAGTGCTTCGCCCACATGCTATCTCTTTTGTGACAACCATTTCAACATAATTCGCTGAAGGTGCATGAGGCAGAAGGGCTGCCGGGAGGACCTTTTGATGAGCTAGTGTTGAGGCTCCGGAGCGAGGATCCGGGCTAGGACGGGGTCAAAGAGAGGATGATAGAAAAGGAGCTTGAGAGAGAATCGAGGCGGCAGGGCAAAGCCTAAGGGGAGCCCCTAAAGTCGTACTGACCCCTTTCGGTCGCCTCCCTATCGTGCGTCCAACCCACGGTTCTTACTGCCGCGCTGCCTTCTTTCTTTCGTCTTCTCGTTCCTCGACGCCAGAAAGGCGAAGAACGACTCGCTGAAGATTCTCAGAGATTTGCCGTTCAGCTTTATGCCGTCTATCTTGCCCATTTGGTGCCACGTGTATATGGTGCTCAACGGCACGTTGCAACGGTCGGCAGCCTCGGTCGCCTTGATGAACGTCTTATCACTCCGCTTGTCGTTTTCCATGCCCATCCCTCGTTATACCTGAAGATGTCCTTCCGTACCTGGCGCCAAACCAGGAGCCTTCTATCTCTTATCGGCAAAACGAGAAACCGACTAAGCCTAAAAAAGCGGCCTTGTTTCCTACTCAAATCCATACCAGGTGACGACTTCTTCGAGAGGCTCCCTCTGGGTCCGCCCCTGGCTTGCGACTTTCTCCCAATCGGGATAGCCGATGGCGATCCCTAGGGCGATCAGCTTGGATTCGTGTATGGGCACGACCTTTCTGATAAGGTCGGGATAGATGACGGACTGCGCCTGGGCCACGGTTCCGAGCCCATGACTGGTAGCGAGGAGCATGATATTCTGCACCACCGAGCCGCTATCGTACAGGGACCATGAATTTATTCCTTTTGACTGAAAGTACATGGAGCGATCCACAAGCAAATAGATGACTGCCGGGGCGCCGTAGTTCTTGAAGTTCTCAATCCGGCGGGCATCCATGCTTTCCTTTGTCGGGGTGAATCCCGCGGGGGCCAGGGCCTGAACGCGGGAAAGGTAAGGCTCGGGGAAGTCATAGGGGCGGGCTACTTCGGAGGCCGGCTCCTGCTCCCCCCTTTCGAGGAAGGCCTTTTGTATGTCCTTCAGCTTGCTGCCGGTCACGACAGCGAATTCCCAGGGCTGGGTATTGGCCCATGACGGGGCCCAGAGAGCGTCACCTATGATTTTCTCGAGGAGGTCCCGAGGTACGGGGTCTGATTTGAAGGCCCGTATGCTCCTCCTCTGTTTGATGGCTTCAACAAGCTCCATAATCAATTCTCCTCTTGCTTCTCCAAAAAGTCATTTATCGCGCTCTTTAAGCCGAAGACCGATAGAATGACACCATGCGCCGGGCAAGCCCTTCTGACGCCTGCCTTGTTTCCGCCACCATCGGTTGAAGAAAAGAAAGAAAAGCCCCAGGTCCATTATAGCGTGTACCCATCCGCGGGACAACGGATTTTTTTGTATTCTCCTCTTGACGTAAAGCGCCCCGGGCTGCTATAGGAATGATAGAGGGAGGCGACGCCCTTAGGTCAGACCGGGAGAAGCGGAAGCTGTATTGCTCAATGACCGGGCGCTCTGCCGACAAGTAAGGGAATGGACGACAGCCTCGTCAAGTCGAAGAAGGGTCACCTCCTCCTCATAGACGACGATCCCGGGGTGCTCCAGATCATCGGGACCACTCTCGCCGATGAGGGGTACAAGCTCACCTTCGTCACCAGGGGCCGGACAGGGCTGAAGGCCGCGAAAGACGAGCTCCCCGACCTGATACTCCTCCACGTCAAGCTTTCGGACCTAGACGGTATCGAGGTGTGCCGGCTTCTCAAGAGAGATGAGAGGACTTCCGCCATTCCGGTGATCCTCATCAGCGGCCTTGGCGATGGGGAGGACAAGATCCGGGGTTTCGAAGCGGGGGGTGTGGACTATATCGCCGAACCATTTGGTGTCGGAGAGGTGTTGGCCCGTGTCTCCACACACCTTGCGATCTCCCGGTCAAGTAAGCAGATCGAGTCCCAGAATGCACGCCTGGAGCAGGAGATCCTGAGATCGAGGCAGGCAGAGGAGCGCAACAGGCGCCTCGCCGAAGAATGGGAGGCGACCTTCGATTCCATGACGGACCTGGTGATGCTCCAGGACCCCAATCAAGCCATACTCAGGGTGAATAAGGCCCTCGCCCACGTGTTGGGTGGCCAACCAGGTGCATTCGTGGGAAAGAAATGCTTCGAGGTCATTCACGGGACTCGTGAGCCTTGGCCCATGTGCCCCCATATCCGGGCGCTTGCCTGCGGCGAAACCGTGACTGAGGAATTCCTGGAACCGCGCCTTGGAAGGTACCTCCAAGTATCCGTGTCTCCGAGGTGCGACGAACAGGGAAGGGTACTCGGCACGGTCCATGTGGCAAAAGACATCACCGCCAGAAAGGAGGCGGAGGACGCCCTTCGCCAGTCAGAGGAAAGACTCCGATTCATCACCGAGAGCGTGGTGGATGTGATCTGGCAGCTCGACCGGAACTTCCGTTTTACCTACGTCAGCCCTTCCGTAGAGAAGATGCTCGGCTTTACGCCCGAGGAATTGGCGGGGGCGCCCGTCTTTTCGTTTCTCAACTCCCCGTCGAGTGATCCCGTAGGGGAGCTTCTCTCGAGGAAGGAGGCTTTTGCAGGCCTTGCCAATCGCGAGTTCACCCTTGAGCTGCAGCTTCGAGCAAAGGATGGGACGATCGTGCCTGCCGAGGCGAAGTTCAGCTGTCACCTCGACGAAACAGGCGAACCCGTCTCCTATCAGGGGGTTGCCCGCGACCTCAGGGACCGAAAAAGGGGCGAACAGGAGCGGCAGCGCCTTGTCGCCGCGATCGAGCACGCAGCCGAAGGTATTTTCGTGGCCGGTTTGGATCGGGTCATCAGGTATGCGAACAAGTCGCTCTGCGCCGAGACCGGCTACAGCAAACGGGAACTCATGGGCAAGACCATGGATCTTCTCGCCAGCGAGACCAATGAAGCCTCTTTTTATAGGGAGGTGCGCCATGCCATGAAGGCGGGAGAGACCTGGTCCGGCAGGTACGCCACAAAGAGGAAGGACGGGACGAGCTACTGGGTGGAAGGGTCGATCGTCCCGGTCAAGGACGACTCAGGGCTTGTCGGAAGCTACGTGTGTGTGACGAGGGATATCACCGAACAGCTCCGTCTTCAGGAAGAGCTCCGGCAGGTCCAGAAGATGGAGGCAATGGGCGCCCTCGCAGGGGGTATCGCGCACGATTTCAACAATATCCTGGGGGCCATACTGGGGAATGCAGAATTGGCCATGGAAGACGTGCCAGTTGATTCGCCGACCCACTCAAATCTCCAGGGCGTATTGAAGGCAGGCATGAGGGGGAGAGACCTGGTGAGGCAGATCCTCGCCTTCACGAAGAAAACAAGGACTGAGAAAAGGCCCATACCCCTCACCCCTCTCATTCGTGAGACCCATGACCTTTTGAGGGCTTCCATTCCTGCCACGGTCGAGGTGGCCCTCTCGATGAACGCAGCCTCTGACACGGTGGAGGCAGACCCGGTGCAGGTTCAGCAGATCCTTCTCAACCTGGTCACGAATGCTGTGGATGCTTTGATCGAAGAGCACGGGCATATCGAGATCAGCCTTTCCAACGCCTCTTTCGGACCTGATGACCCGTCGCCCGACAAGGCCCTGCAGCCGGGCGATTACGTCGCGCTGACGATAAGCGATACGGGGCGCGGCATGACAGACGAGGTGAAGAGACGCATCTTTGAGCCCTTCTTCAGCACAAAGGAGCCGGGCAGGGGCACGGGAATGGGCCTCGCCTTAGTTTACGGGATCGTCAAGGACCTAAAGGGCGTCATCACGGTCTCGAGCGCTACTGGCAGGGGAGCTGTCTTTACTGTCTATTTCCCACGGGCGAAAGCCCCATCGAGGGCAAAAAGGGAGAAGAAGCATATCATTCAGCAGGGGAGAAGGGAGAGAATCCTCTTTGTTGACGACGAGGAGCCGATCGTCACGGTAGGCATGCGCATGCTTGACCGGCTGGGCTACGACGTGACAACCGCCACTGACGCATCCGATGCCCTGGGTCAGTTCGCCCGGAGCCCGAACGGCTTCGACGTGGTCATCACGGATCAGACCATGCCCGGCATGACCGGCCTTGCCCTTACGGAAGAGCTCAAGCGAATCCGCCCCACTATCCCGGTCATTCTCTGCAGCGGACGCACGGACCTGCTGCCCCCGCACCAGATGAAGAAGCTCGGCATATCAGTCTGCGTCACCAAGCCCTTCACGCGATCAGAAATGGCGAGGGCCGTACTGACGGCGCTCGGCAACGAAGAGACGGCCGAATGATGCCACGGCCTTTGCCCTCCTTGACCGGTAGCCTCAAATGCGGTATCCATATGAAGGAAGATGATCCCCCTCATCTATAGATTGAGAAAAGAGGCGCGTTTCGAGAGAAGGGACGGCTCGTTCCTCGTCATCTCGGATGGGCCTCTCAATGTGGTGAGGGTAAGTAGACGGGGCGCAGCCGTCCTTCGATCATGCGACGGACGAAAGACCGTCCGGCAGATTGCCGACGCGGTCCCCGCCTTGACGGAGGAGCAGGTTTTCCGGATATGCGAATACTTCAGCAGGAAGGGCGTGCTGGAGCCCGTGCGAACGAAGAACGACGGCTATTGGCCCCTGGTCACCGTCATAGTCCCCGTGAAGGACCGGGAGGATGAGCTTGGAGGGTGCCTGGAGTCTCTCTTCTCCCAGGAGTATCCGCAAGACAGGCTAGAGGTCATCGTGGTCGATGACGGCTCGCAGGACGCAAGCGCGGGCGTGGCCCGCTCCTTTCCCTGCAGGCTCTTTTCCCTTGAGAAGAGCAGGGGGCAGTCTTTTTGCCGGAACCTGGGCGCCCGTGAGGGGAGAGGCGAGATCCTTGCCTTTCTCGACAGCGACTGCATAGCCGGCAGGAATTGGCTCCAAGAGATCGTGCCTTTTTTTCAGTGGGAGCAGGTAGGGGCCGTGGGCGGCAGAGTGGACGGCTACTTCGATGAATCAAGCCTTGACCACTATGAAAAGGCGTTCTCTTCCCTCTCCATGGGAAAGTACATGTTCTACGGTGGAAACGACGAATCCCTCGTCTATGCCCCGACCTGCAACCTCCTCGTCCGTAAAACAGCCTACGTGGAGACTGGGGGGATCAGGGAAGACATGCGCGTGGGTGAGGACGTGGATTTCTGCTGGCGTATGCGATCCCGGGGTCACGCCCTCCTCTACGTACCCTTCGGCAGCGTGAGGCACAAGCATAGGAACGGCTTATTTGCCATGCTGAAGAGACGCGCAGAGTACGGAACCTCGGAAGGTGCGCTCTATCGGCTCCATCCACGGAAGAAGAAAGTCTTTCCCGTTCCCGTTGCATGCGCAATTGCTTTTGCGGCATTGTGCGCCTCCATCGGCTTTCTCTCATTCCTGCCCCTTTGGCTCTGCCTGGGGTGCTTCCTTCTCGACGGGGCCCTAAAGGCGGCGAGGACAAGTCGGATGAGAATCCCCATCCCCCTGGGAAAAAAGGTCATTTCCGTGGCCAGGACCTATCTCTCCTTCTTCTCCATCGTCTCTTTCCATGCGGTCAGGTACTACTTTGTTCCTCTTCTGCTCCTCGGGTGCGTTTTCCACACCTTGTGGCTCCTTGCCCTCTTCCTGCTTTTCCTTTCTTCGGCCGTTGACTATCTGACAAAGCGCCCATTCCTTGCGTATCCGGTCTTCCTTTTCTACTATCTCCTCGAGCACGTGTTCTACCAGACCGGCGTCTTTGTGGGGTGCGTGAAGGCACGCACGTTCGGCTCCTATCGGCCGAGACTGGTCATGCGCTTCGGCAGGTAGAAAGGCCAACCGGTGTGGTCTCAAAAAGCCTTCCCCATCAGAGCATTACGCAAAAAGTACCGATTGAAGCCCTTGCCTCCGTCCGCTTTCGAAGGCTATTCCTTCCGAAACGCTTGCCGCCTCCGGTGCTGACCCGTCTAAACGCAAGATTCGCTCACGCACCGATTGCGAAGCCACCCGCGGCCCCGTAAGTGCGGTGGCCGCGGGTTCCTGCCCTTTAGCTCTGTCATGTGATACTCCGCAAACAGGAACGCCCTGCTAGAGGGCTATGGCTCGGTATCAGGCGCGTGGATTAGGGAGAAGCCCCGCACCTTAGAGGCGCGGGGGCTTGCCTATTGATCCCTCGTACGCTCGTCTTTCGTGACGGGTCCCCAGCACCTCCCGGCGATGCGAATCGGGAAGGAACAGCCTTCCGCGGACGGCAAACGTGCGTCTGTCTTTCCTTAACCCACATGACGTGCTGATAAAGGGCGTGTTACCCGTTGCCGACTTCGTGCAT
>CAYZAF010000297.1:0-2602 GCA_964476435.1 uncultured Syntrophaceae bacterium | reverse complement strand
TTCGGCGGCCAGGAGCTCAAATGCGCTTTTATCCCGCTCCTCTGCCTCGCCATGGAAAAGGCGGAACTCGATCCCTTCGACGTGCTCAAGAAGAACTTCGTCAAGCCGGGAGGCGGCTACTACTGGCGCGACGGCGAGTGGTACACCTTCCGGGGCGTCGATTTCTCGAAGGCCATGGAGAAAGGCGCCGAGACCTTCGGCTGGAAGGAAAAATGGAAAGGCTGGCTGAAACCGATTGCTGTGCTCGGCACGAAGCGGAGGGGTATAGGGGTAGGGGTCCACGGAAACGCAGACATTGGCGAGGACGCCGCAGAGGCTTATGTGCAGCTCGGTTATACCGGCACGGCGACGATCTTCCTCTGCGTATCGGAACACGGGACCGGCCAGAAGAGCAACTATCCCAAGTTGGTTGCCGAGGTGCTTCAGATGCCCCTTCAAAACGTCTCCATGACGCCCGCTGATTCCCTGGTCACCCCCTTCGAGTTCGGACCGGTGGGCTCCAGAGGCACCTATGCGATCGGGAGCGCGGTGATCAACGCCGCAGAAGACGCCCGCCGGAAGCTTCTCGAGTTTGCCTCGACCAAGCTCGGGGCGCCTCCCGAAGAGCTGGACACGGTGGACGGCGTCGTCTTCGTGAAAGCCAGTCCCGAACGGCGCGCAAAATGGAGCTCCATGGGAAACGACCGGACCATTCTCGGGTACGGCCGCTTCGAGCCTGATTTTACCATGTGCAACATCATGATGACCTTTGTCGAAGTCGAAGTCGATACGGAGACAGGCAAGGTGGACCTCGTTCGTGTGGTGAACGCCACCGACGTGGGTCAGGTCATAGATCCTCCCGGTCTCGAGGGACAGCTTTACGGCTGCCTCGGATCGGCAGGCATCGACAGCGCCATTTTCGAGGAGACTATCCTCGACCGCCGCACGGGTCATATCGTCAACGCGAACATGATCGACTACAAGTGGCGCACCTTTACCGAGCTCCCCGTCATTGAGAACGCTGTCTCGGAAACTCCTTTCCCGAGCCACCGCTTCCACGCGGTCGGCGTGGGTGAGATAACGACGGCGCCAGGCCCCTCCGCAGTGCTCATGGCTGTGTCCAACGCGGTCGGCGCGTGGCTGTACGAGTATCCGGTGACGCCGGCCAGGGTGCTCAAGGCCTTGGAGAAGGCGAAGCAAGGCCAGGAAAAAGGAAGCGGAGGTGCGACATGAAGCGGTTCGCGCACCATACCGCGCTATCGATAAGGGAGGCGGAGCGGCTCCTCAAAGGATACGAAGGAAAGGCCAGGGCCAATGCCGGGGGCACCGATCTCCTCGGCGCCATGAGGGACAGGATTACGGACGATTACCCCGAGGCGGTCATCGACCTGAAGGGCATTGAGGGCCTTGACTACATCAAGAAGGACAAAACGGGGCTGAAGATAGGGGCCCTCGCAAAGCTCAGAGATCTGGCCAAGTCCCAGACAGTAAAGGAGGAATACCCGCTCATCGCCGAGGCAGCCCATTCCGTGGCAAGCCCGCAGGTGAGGAACATGGCGACCATCGGCGGCAACCTCGCCCAGGAAGTGCGCTGTTGGTACTACCGATATCCCCGCCAGATAGGCGGACCCATAGTCTGCTTGCGCAAAGGGGGAAAGATCTGCAGCGCCCTCGCGGGCGACAACAGGTACCATTCCATATTCGGCGCAGCAGCGCTCGAAGAGAACCCTTGCGCGAGCCATTGTCCGGCCCACGCGGACATTCCCGGCTACCTGGACAGGGTCCGGAAGGGCGATCTTAAGGCGGCCGCCCGGATGCTCATGGAGTACAATCCCATCCCGGCCATCACCGGGAGGGTGTGTCCTGTCTTCTGCGAGCCCGAGTGCAACCGCCGGGAATTCGACGACGCCGTGGCCATTCACTGCATCGAGCGTGGCGTGGGAGACTACGTTCTCGAGAGGGCAGGGGACTTCTTCTCGCCGCCTGCGAAAGAGACAGGCAAGAGGGTCGCCGTTGTGGGTTCCGGCCCAGCAGGACTAGCAACCGCATTTTATCTCAGGAGGAATGGCCACGGGGTAGCTCTCTACGAAAGGCTGCCCGAGGCGGGCGGCATGCTCCGCTTCAGCATACCGCCGTTCCGTCTGCCGAAGGACGTCGTGCGAAAGCAGATCCAGGCGCTCGAAGGTATGGGGATCAGGTTCGAGGTGGGGGTAGACGTGGGGACAGACCCGAGCCTTGCCGATCTCAGGCTCCGCTTCGACGCCGTTGTCGTCGCGGCCGGGACCTGGAGGAGCCTAAAGCTCGGCGTGGCAGGTGTTGACTCAGAAGGCGTCCTCTACGCGCTGGAGTATCTCAAAAAGATCAACTCAGGGGAGAAGCCCGCCCTCGGCAAGAGGGTGATCGTCATTGGCGGAGGAAGCGTTGCCGTCGACGCGGCGAGATGCGCAAGAAGGCTCGGGGCAGATGAGGTGCACCTCGTCTGTCTCGAATGCAGGGATCTTACTTCCAAGGATCGGATGCTCGCTCTGGACAGCGAGATTCTCGAGGCCGAGGAGGAGGGGATCATTATCCATGGTTCCCTGGGGATCAAAGAGATTCTCACGAAGAACGGTAAAGCGGTCGG
>CAYZAF010000296.1:0-10250 GCA_964476435.1 uncultured Syntrophaceae bacterium | reverse complement strand
TGCGAAATGCTCTCCCTCATGGTAGAGGACATGGGCCACTCCGCCTCGTACAGGATGACCATCGAGGATGGCTTCAAAGCGGCTTCTTCCGACGCTTACGATGTCGTTTTCCTGGACATTAGAATGCCCGACGGGAACGGGCTCGAGCTGCTGCCGCGCATCCACGAACTGCCTTCACAGCCCGAGGTGATTATCATAACAGGGCTGGGTGACCCTGACGGCGCTGAGATCGCCATAAAGAACGGGGCGTGGGACTACATTGAAAAGTCGTCTTCCACAAAGGAAATGGCCTTGCCTTTTACCCGGGCTTTGCAGTATCGGGAGGAGAAGACGGCGAAGAAACCCCTGACCGCCTTGAAGCTGAACGGCATTATCGGCAATAGTGCGAGCATGCACGCCTGTCTCGACCTGCTCGCCCAGGCAGCTCACAGCGAGGCGAACGTACTCATTACCGGCGACACGGGTACCGGAAAAGAAGTCTTTGCCAGGGCCATACACGATAACGGCAGGCGGGCCGAGGGCAACTTCGTGGTCGTCGACTGCACGGCTTTGCCCGAGACCCTCGTGGAGAGCGTGCTCTTCGGCCACGAGAAAGGAGCTTTTACCGGGGCGGACAAGCCACAGGATGGGCTGGTCAAACAGGCCCACGGAGGAACGTTGTTCTTAGACGAGATTGGCGAGCTGCCTCTTTCGATACAGAAGGCATTCTTGCGAGTCCTTCAGGAGCATCGCTTCCGCCCGGTGGGATCGAAACACGAGCTGACGAGCAATTTTCGCCTCCTGGCAGCAACGAACAAGGACCTCGAAAGGATGGTCGAGGAGGGTCTGTTTCGTTCGGATCTCCTCTTCCGGCTGCGTACCCTCACCATCGACCTTCCGCCTCTGTCCGCCAGAAAAGAGGATATTAAGGAGTTGGCCATGTTCCACATGGCTAGGGTTTGTGAGCGATACCTGATAGGGACTAAGGGCTTTTCGCCTGAATTCCTCGATGCCTTGATGGCCTATGATTGGCCGGGGAATGTCCGTGAGCTGGTGAACGCCATAGAGCGTTCCATCACGGCCGCTTACAATGGACCGACTCTCTTCCCGAAACACCTGCCCCTCGACATACGGGTAAAGGTCGCGCGCTCCGCCATGAGGAGAGAAGCGGCCTCGACCGGCGGCGGAGGGCTGTCTCTGCCCCCTCTCAACGAGCACCGCCAGTCGGCGGAGCGCCAGTACCTCCAGGATTTAATGTTTCAGACCAAGGGGAGCATCAAAGAGGCATGCCGCGTGTCGGGCCTCTCCCGTTCGCGCCTCTATGCCCTTCTGAAAGAGCACGCCATTACGAGCGGCCCGTAAAAGCGAAGCCTATCCCTCCTCCCCAATCGCTCCATGCCCTGTTGGCTTTTCGCGGAAGAACAGAGGGGGACCTACTGTCCTACTTTCAGGACACTGTCCTGCTTTCGGAGATAAGGAGCGCCCCTCATTTGGCTCAGCTTCCCGGGGGGCAGGTCAAAAAACCCCCGAAAATACAGCGTAATCGCGCGAGGCAGGGACTCGACGGGATTGGCACGCTTCTTGTTATGGTCTCCTATCATCGCTGAATCGGAATCCGTGAGAACTGACAGCCCAACAGGAGGCCCAGCCAATGAATTCGTACGCAGTGAATTCTGTCGGAAGGGAAAACGGACAGGAGACGTCGGAGAGGCTCGACCCTTTCAGGATGTACCTGTACGAGATATCGAAGCACCCTGTACTGACCAAGGAAGAGGAAAGACAGATAGCAGATCGCATTCGCCGTTTGGGGGACAAGGGAGCCGAGCAAAAGCTCGTCGTAGCCAACCTGAGACTGGTTGTTAAGATAGCCCTCGATTATTACAGCTATCACCTCAACGTGCTCGACCTCATTCAGGAAGGAAACGTGGGGCTCCTCCGTGCAGTTCGGAAGTTCGAGCCCGAGCGAGGCACCCGCTTCTCGACGTACGCATCCTTCTGGATTCGGGCATATATCCTCAAGTATCTCATGGACTCGTGGAGCATCGTGAAGGTCGGCACAAAAGACAGCCAGAGGAAGCTATTCTACGGGTTGAACAAGGAAAAGGAGAAACTGGAAAAGGCCGGGATAACGCCCTCCGTTGAGCTGCTCGCCGATCATCTCGATGTAAGCGCCGCGGACATCGAGGACATGGAAAAGAGACTTTACAATGGGGATGTCTCATTGGAAGATCAACTCTTCGGCGGGGGCGAAGAGATCATGGACACCATAAGCACTGACGAAGACATAGAAGAGACGGTTGCCGAGAAGGAGCGCAGGGAGATGGTGCAGAAGAAGCTTGCCGAATTCAAGATGCTCCTCAACGAGAAAGAGCGCTACATCCTCGAGCACCGGATCATGGCCGAGGACCCGATTACCTTAAGGGAGATTGGCGAGCGCTTCAATACCTCGAGAGAGAGCGTGAGGCAGCTGCAGACGAAGATCACGAAAAACCTGACGAGGAACTTGAGATCGGGTGTAATCTGGTCATAGGTGGAAGGTTCGCTTTTTCGGGTGAAGCAGGGGGATAGGAATGAGCATCTGCATCGAGTGTGCTGTGGCGCACCATGAATTCCGGGAGATTCTGCTATCCCCTGAAGACGGCACGGCCGGCGGCGGGGGGATCAAGTTGCCAGAGGCGTGGATTGACGGGAAGAGGTACAGGCTGGACCATGTAGCCTTATATCACGTTCCCTGCGACCAGTGCCGGAGGGTAAGAGGCAGCCTCTATATGCCGGCAGAAGACTGATACCTCACCGGCTGACTGCGAGGCATCTTATTCGTTCTACTGTACGCACAAGACGGAAGTCGGGTTGACCGGGAGCGCTTCCGCAAGCCCCGCCCTGTGGGCGGGGTCGAGGAGCGCCACGAATTGAGCTTCATTCCTTTCCGGGAAGCGTGAGCCCTATGGGCGGGGAGCTTCACTCCCCGCATCTCTTGCTGGGTTTCTCGGCTTCGCAAGGAGCCCTCGTGATGCGCACCATCACAATGCCGAAGAATTACCTTAGATTTGTGAGACCGACAGGTTCGCTTAAATTCCTGACGTTGTTGTTTTGACTAAAAGAAGGAGAATAATCCCTCAACGGGATCGATGCCTGATCAACGAGACGGAAGGCGTGTCTTGCTCCAAGATTCGTTCCTCTGCGAGAAGAAAATACGGAGAAGAGACGCGAAAGACGGGCCGATGGCACCGTTCGACCCGCTGAAAAGGTACCTGTCGGAAATATCTCGCCACTCGGTCCTCTCTCGGGAAGAAGAGCTGGAGATAGCCGAGAAAGCCCATCGCTACAAGGATGATGAGGCTTCGCACAAACTGGTCACCTCGAATCTCAGGCTGGTTGTCAAGATCGCCCTCGAATACTACAACACCTACCTCAATATTCTGGACCTCATTCAAGAGGGAAATGTGGGACTGGTTTACGCCGTCAAGAAGTACAACCCTTACAAGGGGACGAGATTCTCGACATATTCCTCTTTCTGGATTAGGGCTTACATCCTCAAGTACATAATGGATTCGTGGAGCATAGTGAAAGTGGGCACCACGCAGAGTCAACGGAGGCTCTTCTATGGGCTGAAGAAGGAAAAGAGGAAGCTCGAGGCGCAAGGCGTTTTTCCCGCTCCTCATCTTCTCGCCGAAGCCCTCGAAGTGAAGGTGGTAGAAATTGAGGACATGGAGAAAAGGCTCTCTTGCTCGGACATCTCCCTGGAGCGCCCGGTGTACGATGACGGGGAAGAGACGTTCGTGGACATGATCAGTACCGACGACAGTATTGAGGATCTGGTGGCCGACAGGGAGAAAAAACAGATCTTTGAGAGAAAGATACTGGAATTCAAAGAGATGCTGAGTGACAAGGAGTTCTTTATCTTTGAGCATCGCATCATGATAGAGGAGCCCCTCACGCTCCAGGAGATAGGGGAGCAGTTCAGCATCTCCAGGGAGCGCGTGAGGCAGCTGGAAAGCAGGGTACGCAAGAAGTTCAATGACCGATTCGAGCGTGAATTCAGAAGGCTGGAGCTCTGATTAATGGGCCCTAAGCTCCCCCTCCAGCGGCAATAGCCGCGTGGAGCCTCCCCTCTCAAGGCCCCCAAGAACGGCTTTTTTAGCCGGGGAAAGGCTGTCTGTTCCGGTTCGCTTGACCTTTGCGGCCGCTCAACTGCGCCTGACATTCCATCCCTCCTCATACAACGATTACCAAGCCGCTCCCCCGCACAATTTGCTTAGACACCGCTGGACGTGTATGCTAGTCGCGATAGAAGGGCCTGACTTTAGCGAAACGGTGCGTCGAGGGGGTGGGGCATGGGAGCGAAGGAGGAGCTGCTGCAGACGTTGGAGGAAAAACTCTCTGCTATTCGTAAGATGATCGATCAGTATGACGAAGCTATGGATTACGCCTCACACTGCACGCTGCAGGGCTTTGCCGAGGGGCTCGCATTTGCAATCGACGAGACGCGGCATCATCTGAAAAGCGGACTGAAGAAGGGGAAGGCCGGTTGAGGAAGGGAGTATTTGCCTTTCGTTTTATTGCGGCCCGAGCCCGGCTAGCATAGAATAAGTATGACAATACCTTTCGTTTCATCGAACAAGGCGCTCGTCCCGAAGACATGGTCCCGAAAGAGAAAGAAGGACTGAAACCTGCGCTTCTTATCCATGAGGAGGGGGGTTTGACGCGACTCTCCTTGTCAGGCCACGTGACCCTTGAGAACCTTAAGCCCATGATGGCGGAGGTAGAGTCGCTTTTCGAGGGGACCAGGCCGGGAAAACTGACAATAGACCTCCAGGCGCTGCAGTACGTGGATAGCGCCGGCGCCCTCTTCATCGTGCGCATGCAAGAAGAGGCAGCGAAGCGCTCCATTCCCGTCGAAATCGCCCACATGCCTCCACGGGTCCGAAGCGTCATAGAACTTCTTGACCGGCGCGCCATTGCGGCACCCCCAGGCCCGGACAAGGGGGGTTCTGCCGGTGTCATCGAGGATATAGGGATGGCGAGCGCCTCCTTCCTCGATGACATTGCCCGCTCAATCACCTTTGGAGGCTCCCTGATCTCGGAGGTTGTCCTCTCCATCCTCCATCCGTCCACGGTCCGGTGGAAGGATGTGCTCCAGTACATGAAGAAAGTGGGGGTGGACGGCCTTCCCATACTCGGCCTCATCAGCTTTCTCCTCGGCCTCATCATAGCATTCATGTCCTCCCTTCAGTTGAAGCAGTTCGGGGCGAACCTGTATGTGGCGTCCCTCGTGGCGATTGCCATGGTAAGGGAGTTGGGCCCCATCATAACAGCGATCCTCGTGGCCGGCCGATCAGGGTCGGCCTTTGCCGCGGAGATCGGAACGATGAAGGTAAACGAGGAGATCGATGCCCTTGTGACCATGGGATTCAACCCCATGCGGTTCTTGGCAATTCCCAAGGTGTTTGCGAGCCTCATCGTCGTGCCCCTCCTGACGTTCTTTTCCGACCTCTTTGCCATACTGGGCGGCATGGTTGTCGGGGTGTTCGGCCTTAATCTGACCATCCACACGTATGCCGTGCAGACCTCCTGGGCCCTCGAGGTGTTCGACATCACCTCAGGCGTCGTCAAGTCATGCGTCTTTGCCGTCCTTATTGCCGGAATAGGCTGCCAGCGGGGATTCCAGGTGAGAGGCGGGGCCGAGGCGGTGGGCAACGCAACCACGTCGGCAGTTGTTTCCGCCCTGTTCCTCATCATCGTGGCCGATTCCACCTTTGCCATTATCTTGAATTACGTGAGGTAAAGATCTCTTGAGGAGCGAACAGGGGCAAGACGGGATAGTGATAGAGGTAGAGGATCTCTCCGTGCGCTACGGCGAGAATGTCGTGCTTAACGACGTGAGCCTCGAAGTGTACAGAGGTGAAATCCTCATTGTCGCCGGGGCGAGCGGGTGCGGCAAATCTACGCTGCTCCGCCATATGATCGGTCTTGCCGTGCCCTCCGGGGGGCGGGTGCGGATCAACAGCATCGATATTACCACCGCGCCGGAGGAGACGATGAGGCGCGTGAGAAGGGGGATAGGCATGCTTTTCCAGTCGAGCGGCCTCCTTGGGTCCATGACCCTGGCTGAAAACGTTGCCTTGCCCCTCTCGGAGTTCACCGATCTTCCGGGAACCGTTATCGACCTGATAGTGAGGATGAAGCTCTCTCTGGTGGGGCTGGAAGGGTACGAGGAGTATCTACCCGCCGAGCTGTCAGGAGGCATGAAAAAGAGGGCGGGAATAGCACGGGCCATGGCACTTGACCCGCAGATACTCTTTCTCGATGAGCCCTTCTCCGGTCTCGACCCCGTCACTTCCGCAGAGTTGGAGCTGCTCGTAAAGGAGATCAATCGCGGGATGGGCACTACCATGGTAATCGTCAGTCACGAGCTTGAGGCGATCTTCAATGTCGCCCGGAGAATCGTGATGCTGGACAAAGGCAAAAAAGGTATAATTGCCCAGGGCGATCCGAGGGTATTGAAGGAGCAGTCGCCCGATGCGCTCGTGAGGAGGTTCTTCAACAGAGAGATCGAGGAGAGGGAGAGGTTCTAGATGGCGGAGCGGAGATCCTATTTTCTCGTCGGACTTTTTGTGATCTTAGGCGTACTCATAGGCGTTGCAGCCATCATTTGGCTGGGCGCCACGAAGTACTTCCAGAAAGGCTCTATCTATGCGGCGTATTTCGACGAGTCGGTTCAGGGGCTTCAAGTCGATTCGATCGTCAAATACAGGGGCGTCGACATCGGCAGCGTTCGACGGATCGACATCGCCCCTGATCGTCGGCTCGTAGAAGTCCTGATGAAGATCAACGTGGCGAACTTCTCGGTAAGAGGGGTTGCTGCAAAGCTCTCCCTCGCCGGCATCACGGGCATCGTCTATGTGGAGCTCGACCGGGTAAAGCCGGGAGAGTCAACGCTTGTACCTACAGGCTTTCAGCCAACTTATCCCGTCATCCCTTCTGCGCCTTCTGATATCAAGCAGATCGAAAGCTCGGTCAACGAGGTGCTGAAGAACATGAAGCAGTTAGACTTGAAAGCTATCGGCGATCAGATCCTGACGACGACGAAAGCCATCGACGATTTTGTGCGGGGCGAGCGAATGACCCGCATAACCACGGACCTGGGCAAGGCTTCCTCCAACCTCGCGTCGCTCACCCGGAAGCTAGATGCAACGGTGTCCAACGGATCGGTGGACGAGGTGATTCTGGGCGCAAGGGACGTGATCAAGGAGGCAAGGGCGCTCATAGCCCAGGTCAGAAGAGAGATCGACGAGATGAAGCTCGCGCAGACCGCGGAAAAGGTAGACGATCTCGTGGACGCAACATCGAGAAAGACGCAGGTCACGCTCACTGAAGCGGGGATCGCCGCGGAGACCATAAGACGGGCAGCCGATTCTCTGGAAATCCTCGTCGACCGTCTCAGCGCCGACCCATCGCTGCTTATCTTCAGCAAGCCCCCCAAAGGAGAATAGCGTGTCTTTCCCGAGGGTACTCGCGATCATGCTTCTCTGCTCCCTTTACCTGCCGGGCTGTTTACCTGCCGGTCACCCTGTTCGCCCTATCACCTTTTACACACTGCAGTATTCGTCTCCTGCCCCAAAAGGCACACCGGTCGACGGGGTAGTGAAGATCGACCGCTTCTCGGCCGTCCGCTCCTATGACGGCAGCGCCATGATCTTCAGACCTGACCCGTATAGGGTTGTGGCGTACAACTACCACAAGTGGCGGACAACGCCAGGGGATATGGTGAGCGAACATCTGCTCCAGGATTTCCAGAATTGCGGTCTCTTTCGTACAGTCTTCTCTTGGCGCCAACCGGAGACAGCGAGGTTCGTCGTCGAAGGGATGATAGAGGAATTCGCGGAAACGAAAGAGCATGCTCAGTGGGAGGCAGACCTCGATGTACGGGTTACGCTCCTCGACCGGGGCGAGCACGGGAACACAGAGGAGGTGGTGTTCCAAAACCGATACAGGGTCGTAAAGAGCGTGACGGACGGATCGCCGGAGGCCTTCGCAGCGGGTATGAGCGCGGCCATGGCCCAGGCATCCGAGGAGATCATCATTGACGTGTCTGGAGCAATAAGGGGCGCGGGCCCGGAAGAATCTCGCTAAAGGATATTGTCTCTTCGTAGTTCCCCCCGACGTTCGTGAAGGTGTGCTCACTCGCCTGTCCTGTTTCCAGGACACAGTCCTGTTCTTCTCGCGGTTATGGGTAAGAAGGGCATCTCTCTTTTCATGGTTTCTTCAGGGAAAGGAGCGTCTATTGGGACCTAAAAGAGGGCGAGGGCTTCCTCGAGAGATGGCACGGTTCTTGTTATGTGGTCATGGAGTGCTATGTATCAGTGAAGATCGAGCCACAGGGCGCGGACCGAGGTGGCGGCGAAAGGAGGCCGCAATGATTTCCGAGAAACGTGTGTTCATAGGTCTCTGCCTCGTAGTATGGTTCATTAACGCGTGCATGATGGGAGAGTCTATGCTGCACGGCATCTGGCTCGGCCTGATCGTGAGTTTCATCTCCATCCCGATCTGGGCAGTGGTCGGTTCTGCCCTCTCAAGGGCAGGCATGTTCTTTTTCAGCCTTGCGAAGGTGGATGTCTCAAAAAGGTTGAGTCTGTGGCTAAGGGCGGATGTAGGGCTCGCCCTGGCGGTTGTGCTTAAGCCGGCCCTGGGCATTCCGTTCTGACATTCACGGGGAGTGGGTCGGGAAACTTTTGCACCAAAGGACGCAGAGCTCTGCGTAAGAGCGTCCGTCCCCCCAGTTCAAATACAGCCTCTTCGCCTCTTTGACGCGTCACGTATTGCCGCTTTAGATCCTGACCATTACAATTACGACTGTAGCAGGGGCACCACTTCTCGAAGCCGTTGGCAAGGAGGACGGAAATGCCTGGGCGCACCAGAATACTCGTCACTGACGATAGCCCTGATGTTCTTGAGCTTACCACCACGGTTCTGGAAGATGAGGGGTACAAGGTGGCCAAGGCCGCCTCCGGCGGGGAGTGTCTCAAAATCGCTCGCGCGCAGCACCCGGACATAATTTTGCTCGACGTCATGCTTCCCGACATGACAGGGATCGAGGTGTGCGAACAGATAAAGGAAGATAAGGATCTGGAGGGCACTTTTGTTATCCTCGTTTCCGGGGTGAGGATTTCGCCGGACTACCAGGCCGACGGACTCAATGTTGGGGCGGACGGCTATATCATAAAGCCAATCACCAATAGGGAGCTTGTCGCTCGGGTGCAGGCAATCGCTCGCATCAAGCGGGCGGAGGACGCCTTGAGGCAAAAGAAATTGGAGCAGCAGAAGCTCATCACGGAACTCCAGGAAGCCCTCGCTGAGATCAAGACCTTGAAGGGGTTCATCCCCATCTGCGCATCCTGCAAGAAGATCCGCGACGATGAGGGCTACTGGAACCAGTTGGAGGCATATATCAGTAAACATACGGACGCCACGTTTACCCACAGCATATGTCCTCAGTGCGCGGAGAAATATAAGGCCGAGATCGAGGAGACGTTTAAGTAAGCCGATCGAGGTGGTTCAGGCGCGGGAATCGAGGATGATCGTCACCGGTCCGACATTCACGAGACTTAGGTCCATGGAAGCTTGAAAGACCCCGGTTTCCACGTGCCCGACTATCTTTCGCGTCTTTTCGACAAAAAGGTCGAAGGCGTCCCTCGCTTCTTCAGGCCTCATGGCGTCGGAGAAGGAAGGCCGCCTACCTTTCCGGCAGTCACCGTAGAGCGTGAACTGGGATACGAGGAGGAGGGACCCGCCCGTATCGAGGAGCGACTTGTCGAGACGCCCTTCCTCGGTCTCGAAAATGCGCAGGTTGACGATTTTGCCCACCATCCAGTCTATGTCCCGGACCGTGTCTTCCCGACCGATGCCCACGAGCACCACGAGGCCCGGTCCTATGGCGCCCACTCGCTCTCCGGCGACAGCGACGCTGGCTTCCCTCACGCGCTGAATGACCGCTTTCATGCTTCTTGTCCTAGTGTCCCTTCAGCTAAGAGCCATTGGGGACTAATTCCAATTCTCACTCGGCGCTATCTTTGTTGCCTTCGTCATCTGCTCCTCGATGTACTGCAACTGTACACCTTCGTCGCTCCTTCCTCGGCGCCTCGATATCGTCATGATTTAGAATTGGACTAAGAGAGTGCCGAGGAGGTCGAGAGAGGAGCCGGCCGAACCAGCGCAGAGAACCGGCCCTTCCGGCAACGAGGCTATTTTTCCGCCGCCTCCCGCCCTCTGTT
>CAYZAF010000295.1:0-2750 GCA_964476435.1 uncultured Syntrophaceae bacterium | reverse complement strand
AGCGCCACATGAAAGCGCGAATTGGTCTCGAGGAGCTCGGATGGCGGGCCGTCGAGCTTCACGAACTCGTCGTTGATCGACTCCAGCCGCTGCAACTCCTCCTCGCTGGCCCTTTCGGCAGCCAGCCTTATGCCGAAACACTCGATCGCCGTGCGTGCCTCTAGAAATTGCCGGATCTGGATCTTTCCGCTTCTCAAGAGGTCGGTCGCAGAATCGCAAAGGGGCTTGTAGAGGTGGTCAACGACGTACGCGCCCGCTGCCCGGCCTGTCTTGATCTCGATAAAGCCTGCGTGCTCCAGCGATCTTAAAGCCTCGCGCATGGCTGATCTGCTGATGTTGAGCTGTCCGGCAAGTTCCCGCTCCGGCGGAAGCTTCTGGCCCACATCTATCTCCTTCGAGAAGATCAGGTCTTTGATCTGCGAGACGACGAACTCCGTGAGCCTTCCCTGTTTGACCGGCATGAAGGGGCTGTGGGCGAGCTTATTCAATTGGTCTGACCTCAGACCCATCATGACATTGGCTGCCTCAGGTTGTCAAGAGAATAAATGCGTGCTCCCGCTGCCTTGCGTGAAATTCTCTTGACAACCCGAAGGGTGGGATGGCATCATTCTGCAATCGGTTTGAGGTCAGACCAATTGCGATGGGGCGCTGCCCGCGCTTTCGAAGGCCGGCGCGACCCCGAGGAGTTGCCATGGCGGTCGCAGCCGTCAATGGAACGAAGCTCTACTACGAAGTGACGGGCACGGGCTTTCCCCTGGTCTTCAACCATGAATTTGCGGGCGATTACCGGAGCTGGGAACCCCAGGTCCGTTTCTTCTCGCGACGCTACCAGGTGATCACCTTCAATAACCGGGGCTATCCGCCTTCTGACGTGCCGTCCGACCCAGGCGCCTATTCAGAGGCGACCCTGGTGGAGGACCTTGCCGGATTGCTCGCCTATCTCGGGATAGGGAAGGCCCACATCGCGGGGCTCTCAATGGGCGGCGGCGTGGCCCTCAACTTCGGGCTCCGCCATCGGGAAGTATGCGCTTCCCTTATCGTAGCGAGCGCCGGCTCTGGCTCCACCAATCCCGAGCAGTTCAGGCTGGATGGAACTGCTGTGGCTGAGAATCTCGGCCGGGAAGGCATCGCGGGTGTACAGGACTTCTTCTTCCTTGCCCCTGCCCGGCTCACCTTCAGAGAGAAAGATCCGAGGGGCTGGGAGGAGGCGAAGAAGCAGATGGCCGACCATTCCGCCTTAGGCTCCCGGCTCACCTTTACCGGGGTGCAGCTCGAGAGGCCGTCCATCCTGAGCCTCGAAAAGGAGCTTCGGGGGCTCAGCCTGCCTACCCTTGTGCTGGTCGGCGACAGGGACGAGGCGTGCATGGAGCCCGCGCTCTTCATGCGACGCTGTCTGCCCCTTGCGGGGCTTTTCGTCTTTCCCCGGAGCGGCCATGCGGTCAACCTTGAGGAGCCTGACCTCTTCAACAGGGCCGTCCTCGACTTCCTCACCGCGGTCGAGGCGGGGAAGTGGACCTGATACACATATCTCTTATATCTTATCGCGAGGAGGAACCGTGAGGCGTTTTGCAAAGCTCTTTGAGCCGGGGAAGATCGGGAAGATGGATCTGAAGAACAGGATCATCTTTCCTCCCCTGGCGACCCATATGGCGAGCGACGAAGGCGGGGTGACAGACCAGCTCATCGATTACTATGCTGCCCGCGCGAGGGGCGGGGCAGGCCTCATCGTGATCGAGGGATCCTTTCCGAGCGCCGTGGGCCATCCGAGACGGATCGCCCTCGACAGCGACAGCCGCATCCCCGGGCTCAAGAGGCTCGCGGAGGCCATCCGCGCCGGAGGGGCAAAGGCCATGATCGAGATCAACACGCATATGGGGCGGCAGGACCGTTTCCCCATCTCCCCCTCGGACGTGCCCCATCCCCGCACAGGGATAAGGCCGAAGCCGGCGACGCTGGAGGACATAGAGCGCATGAAGGCCGAGTACAGCCGGGCTGCGAGGATCGTGAAAGAAGCGGGCTTCGATGGCCTGATGATCCATGGCGCCACGGGGTATCTGGTGGCTGAGTTCCTCTCCCCCCTCGTCAACAAGCGGACCGACGAGTACGGCGGCGACGCCAAAGGGAGGGCCAGGTTCGGGTTGGAGTTGTATTGGGCCGCGAGGGAAGAGGTGGGCCCTGACTTTCCTGTGATCTTCAGGGCCATGTCAAACGACAGGACCGAGGGAGGCGTCACCACTGCCGACGCCGTTGCCTTTGCGAGGATCTTCCAGGATAACGGCGTCGACGCCGTGGACGTGGTCACGGGCAGCGCCGTGTCGCACGAGTGGACCGCCCCACCCGACTATCTTCCCGCCGGCTGCAATACCGATGTGTCCGAGGCTGTGAAGAAGGCGGTGACCATACCGGTCTGCGTGGCGGGGAAGATCAACGACCCCGCTCTGGCGGACGCAATTCTGAGCGAAGGCAAAGCAGATTTCGTCGACATAGGGCGCGGCCTCCTCGCCGATCCCGATTTCCCCATCAAGGCGGCGCAAGGCAGGGCCGACGAGATCAGGAAATGCATCGCCTGCGTGCGATGCGGAGAGCAGACCATGGTCTCCCTCGACCCCTTCTTCTGCTCGGTCAACCCGGCCGTCGGAAGGGAGCGGGAGTTCGAGGCTAGGCTCCGGCCTACTTCCAAGGCCAGAAGGGTGCTCGTGATCGGGGGCGGACCTGCAGGCATGGAAGCAGCGCTCATCGCTGACCGGAGG
>CAYZAF010000294.1:0-4327 GCA_964476435.1 uncultured Syntrophaceae bacterium | reverse complement strand
GGTACCCCGCAAGAACAGGATGCGAGTCTCGCTGGCCGAGGATAATACTTGCGTATATCCGAAGGCGCGAGATGCAAGCTGATGCGCCGCAGAGCGCGATTCTGAAACATGCCGTTGGCCGCGCCAATCATAAAACCGCTTTACCGGATTCCCTCAAATAGCCGAACGCAAAAGCTACACTTACACCATCGCGCGACGATGGTCGCCTGACGTGACATTAGAGGGGCAGCCTCACGAGAAAGGCGCTCCCCTGCCCCGGCTCGCTGCGGACAGTGATCTCCCCTCCGTGGAGGAGCACGATGTGCTTCACGATGGAAAGACCGAGGCCTGTTCCGCCGGTTTGTCGCGACCGGGACTTGTCTACTACGTAGAATCTCTCAAAGATGCGCGATACCTTGCTTTTCGGGATGCCAATGCCCGTATCGTGCACTTCTATCACGACGCTCCGGTCCTCGCGGTGCAGGAAGAGGCGCACTTCACCGCGGTCCGTATATTTGATCGCGTTGTCGAGGAGATTGATCAGTATCTGCTCTATCTTGAAAGGGTCGGCGGGTATGGCCGGGAGGTCGGGCTCGATCTCGAGCTTGAGGCCAAGGCCCTTTTCTTTCGCTTGACCGTCGAAGATGCGCACTGTTTGCTCCGCGAGGCCTTTGAGGTCGACCTGCTCGACCTCTATCTCAGCGCCAGCCTCTTCCATCTGGGAAAGGAGGAGGAGGTCCCGGACTATGTTGATGAGCCTGTCCGTGTTCCTCCGGATGATCTCGACGTAGTGCCTGTTCTTCTCATCGACCTCCTCTTCCAGGGTTTCGGCAAAGCCCTTGATCGACGTGAGCGGGGTGCGCAGCTCATGAGAGACACTCGAGACGAGATCCCGCTTGATCCTCTCCAACTCCTTCATGCTCGTGATGTCGTGGAGCACGAGGACGATCTCATCCTCTGACTTCACTCCGGTGGCGCTGCAGAGGAATGCCTTCCCATCGATCTCCACTTCTTCCAGGGGATTGATCCTTCCGCTCCTTGCCTTCTCCACAAGCTCCATGAATTGCGGCTGTCCCAGCGCTTCCCAGTAAAGCTCGCCCTCTGCGATTGATTCCCTCCCGATGATGCTCTTGAGGCTCTCGTTGCAGTAGACGATCTCCCCCCTCTTGTTGATGACAATGAGCCCCTCTTTCAGGGAATCGATGATGCTCTCCAGCTCGGCCCTCTGCCGGTTGAGCCCCTCGAAGGCTGTCTTGATCTCGCGGCTCATGCTGTTGAACGTATCGGCCAGGCTGCGGAACTCGTCGTTCCGTTGCAGGAAGACACGGGTGTCGAAGTCCCCTGCCGCCAGTCTCTCGGATGCGGCCGTGAGATCCTTGATGGGCCGTGAAATGCTCCTCGATATGAGAAAAGCCGCAATGAGGGCGAGGAAAGAGAGCAATAGGCCGATCCTCACCATGCGGGCGGTCAGGCCTGGAGGGAACCTGGAGTCCCTCAGGAAAAGGCTCACCCGGAGTACCCCCTTTGGTGTGCCCTCTGGCCCAAGGGGTATGGCCACGTAGACAGCCTCCTGATTGGTGGTGCTGCTGAAGCGCGTCGATCTCCCGATTCTCCCCTCCAGGGCTTCTCTCACCTCGGGCCGGTTTCGATGGTTCTCCATGGCGCGGGGGTTTTCATCTGAATCGGCAAGGACAACCCCCTTTGGATCGATCACGGTAATCCGGGTCCTGAGCTGCTTGCCGAGGTGCTTGATAATTCCGTCTAGGCTGTCCGGGTTCCCCCGCTCCATCGATTGCGCCACGCTGTCCTGCAGGGTAAACGCGAGGCTCTTCAGGTCGTCCGAGAGGGTCTGTTGGTAGAGATCGTGAAAAGCATCGGAGAAGGCGAAAAGGCTCGCGGCGGAAAGCATGAGGATAATGAAGAGATAACCGACGAGCACTCTGGCGAAGACCGGTATTCTCATGCTTCCAGCTTGTAGCCGACCCCTCGCACGTTTTTCAGAAGCGGCGACGCTGCTCCAAGCTTCTCTCTCAAGTGGCGCACATGGACGTCCACCGTGCGGTCTGACACGACCTTTTCGTGACCCCACAGGTGATCGAGAATGCTGTCTCTCGAAAAGACCCAGCCCGTTCTCGACGCAAGGAACTGGAGAATGCGGAACTCTACGGCCGTTACGTCGATCCTCGTCCCTGCGACCGCCACTTCGTGCCGCTGAAGGTCTATCGTCAACAACCCGCCTATCTCTACCTTCTGCTGCTTCTGCTCCTGAGGATGGCTTCTCCTCAGGACCGCCTTGATGCGGGCAACAAGCTCCTTAGGAGAAAAAGGCTTCACCATGTAGTCGTCCGCCCCAATTTCGAGACCCAGCACCCTATCCACCTCATCCGCACGGGCGGTAAGCATGATCACGGGTACGGACGAGAACTTCTCCTCTTTTCTTAAGGATTTACACACCTCCAAGCCGTCTGCTCCAGGCAGCATCAGATCGAGGATAATGAGACTGGGAGTCTCCTGCTGGAGAAAACGGTAGAGGGGCTCCACATCGGCAAAGGGGCGCACCTTCATTCCAGCCCTCTTCAGGTGCATCGAGACGAGCTCCAGAATGTCGGGATCGTCGTCCACGATGGCTATGAGGGGCGCCCGCGAGTTCGCCGGCCACGGTGCTTCCGCAGAGAGGGTATCCAAGGCCTTTGCTCCTTAGGACTGTATATTACAATAAATGATCCCCGAAGTAAAAACTGAAAAGACCTCTGCTGACAGCCTGATAATATTAACCTCATCTAAATCCCCCCTTAACAGAAATATGCTATGATGGATCATGATCGATAGAGCGGCTTTGAGCTTGATGTTTCAGGGCCCAAAGCCGTCCCCCTCCATGTCCTCCGTGAGAGAGCCACAAGCACCAACAAGGAGACAGATTGACCCATGGCGAGAAAAACGTACATCCTTGACACGAACGTCCTTATCCACGACCCGGACAGCATCTTTCGCTTCCAGGAGAACGAAGTCGTCATACCCTTCGAGGCCCTGGAGGAACTTGACAAGCTGAAGAAACGGTACGACCACATCGGCCACAACGCCAGGCAGACGATCAGGTGCCTCGGCGCGCTCATAGAACAAGGCGGGCAGGGGGACCTGCTCATGATGAGGGAAGGGGGGACCCTCAGGCTCGATTCCACCCTTCTCCAGGCAGGGAGCAAGTCGGATGCGCCCCTTCGCCTCGGCATAGGCTCCGATGCCCTCGTTGACAACCGCATCATCGCCCTTGCCTGGCTCTACAAACAGAGGCACAACGGCAATACGGTGTTCGTGTCGAAGGATATCAACGCGCGGGTAAAGGCCCTGGCCTTAGGCATTAAGGCCGAGGACTACAAGAACGACAAGATAGACGTATCGACGATCTATTCTGGCCACGCGAAGGTGCAGGCGTCCCCCCACGTCATCGATGAGCTGCACGAGGCGGGAGAAGTCGAGGTCGATCTGCTCGATTGCCCCGGCCCTCTTTTAGAAAACCAGTGCGTGCTCGTCACATCCGCCAGAAACAGCGGAGCCCTCGCAGGGAAGTCTGCCCTGGCAATCACCAAGGGCATGCGGCTCAAGAAGCTCGACCACTCGGGAGCTACCTTCTGGGGAATAAAGGCGCGGAACAAAGAACAGCAGTTTGCCGTGGAGCTCCTTACGGACAATTCTATCCAGGCGGTCTCGATGGTCGGCCAGGCGGGAACGGGAAAGACGCTCCTCGCCCTCGCGGTGGGCCTCCACAAGACGCTGGAGGAAGGCCTCTTCAGCCGCATCATCGTGACCAAGCCCGTGATCCCTGTAGGGAGACAAGATATCGGGTTTCTCCCCGGGGACAAGGAAGAGAAGATGCTGCCCTGGGTCCAGTCGGTCTTTGACAATTTCGCGCCCCTCTCTCGAAACAACCAGAAGATGACCATGGAATACCTCCTCGCCGCCGACCTGCTCGACATAGAATCGATAGCCCATATCAGGGGGAGGAATCTGGCCAAGTCGTGGATCATCGTGGACGAAGCCCAAAATCTAAGCCCCCACGAGGTGAAGACCGTGCTGAGCCGGGTGGCCGAGGGAAGTAAGATCGTCCTCACCGGCGACATCCACCAGATCGATTCGCCCTACCTCGATGCGGGCTCGAACGGCCTGAGTTACCTGGTGAGCAGGCTCAGGGGGCAGCCCCTTTACGGCCACGTGACCCTGGCGAAGACGATCAGGAGCCCTTTAGCCCTGCTCGCCGCGGAGCTCCTGTGAGACGGAAGAGAGGCGGTCTTCTCAAACTCGCGCGAAGGCTCCAGGGGATCGTGCTCTCCCTCGCGGCTTCAGAAGAGGGGCA
>CAYZAF010000293.1:0-2182 GCA_964476435.1 uncultured Syntrophaceae bacterium | reverse complement strand
CTCCTCTTTCACGAAGAGCTGGAATCCCTCGTGCTCCACATAAAGGGCCTGAAGAGGGCGAGGTTCTGGATGACGTTCTCCGAAAATTACCTCACCCACTTAAGGGTGCTCAAGAACGTGGGCATGACGAGGATAGACGAGGTCACTTACGAGGGGCAGAGGATCGTCCCGGTAAAATTCCTCAAAGCCCTCCTTCCCGAGCCCGCCTCCCTTGGGACGGGATATAAGGGCAAGACCGTGATCGGCAACATCATGACCGGGAAGAAAGACGGGAAGAGTGTCACGAGGTACCTCTACAACGTGTGCGACCACGAAGAGGCGTTCAAAGAGACGGGGGCCCAGGCAATCGCCTATACCACGGGCGTCCCCGCCATGATAGGGAGCCTGATGGTGCTCACTGGCGCCTGGCGCACGCCAGGCGTCTTCAACATGGAGCAGCTCGATCCCGACAGGTTCATGGAGGCCCTCAAGACGTACGGCCTTCCCTGGCAGGTCGTCGAGCATGAGCCCCTTCCGCAAGAGATATGAGGACCTATGAGAGCAAAAAAGAGCGTCGTCGAAGACATAGTCAGGGCAGTTTCAAGGCGTGATCCGGCAGCCGCGGAAGTCTACCACGCTGCCTCGGCCGCGGACAGGAGAAAGGTCGTCTCTTTGCTCAAGCCTGGCGGGCTCAAGGCCCTCACGCGCCTCATCAAGGACGCTGCCGGAAGAAGGTTCGAGGAGGGAAGCGGAAGGTTCCTCGCCATGGCTGCCAGCATCGAGCGAACCCCCTCCTACCTCCTCGACGAGGCCCTCATCGAAGAGAACATGCGGGTCTTGAGGTATGTGAAGGACCGTACGGGCTGCACCATTCTCCATGCCTTGAAATCGTATGCCTCCTTTGCGACTTTCCCCGTGATGGCCAGGTATCTTGACGGCACGTGCGCGAGCGGCCTTTATGAGGCGCGCCTGGGCCGCGAGGAATTCGGAGGCGTCGTCCACACATACGCCTCGGCCTTTAGGGACGACGAGATGAGGGGCATCGTCAGGCTTTCCGATGTAGTGGTCTTCAACTCCTTCCACCAGCTCGGAAAATACGGAAAGCTCGCACGGAGCAAGGGCCTGCAGATAGGCCTGAGGGTGAACCCAGGCTACGCCGAGGTGGTCGAGGACATGTACAACCCTTGCGGACCCTTCTCGAGGCTCGGCCTCACGAGCAGTGCATTCGACGAGGGTTTCCGGGAGTACGGGCACATGGTGGACGGCCTACTTTTTCATGCCCTGTGCGAGCAGAACGCGGATGTCCTCGAGAGGGTCCTCCAATCCTTCGAAAACCTGTACGGCAGGTACGTCAAGGGGTTGAAATGGGTGAACTTCGGAGGGGGCCACCACATCACGCGCGACGACTACGACCTGGAGCGCCTCATCACGCTCGTCAACGGGTTCAAGAAGAAGTACGCGGTGCAGGTCGTGCTCGAGCCGGGCGAGGCGAGCGTCCTGAACGGAGGGGTCCTCGTCTCAGCTGTCCTCGACATCGTGAGGAACGAAATGGAGATCGCCGTAATAGACGCATCCGCGGAAGCCCACATGCCGGACGTGCTCCTCATGCCTTACAGGCCCTACATCATGACCTCGGGCGAGCCTGGCGAGAAGCCCTATACGTATAGGATCGCCGGCCCGACCTGCCTTGCCGGCGACGTGATGGGCGACTACTCCTTCGACGGGCCCCTGAAAAGGGGGGACAGGGTCGTCTTCTCCGACATGGCCCTCTACAGCATCGTCAAGAGCACTACCTTCAACGGCATAAGCCTCCCCGACATCGCGATCGCCAGAAAAGGCGGGGAGGTAGAGATCGTGAGGAGGTTCGGGTACAGGGACTACAGGGACCGGCAGTCGTAACGAAAAGCCTTAACCGACGGTCCCTAGGGCTCCCCCTCCCACAAAGGTCTTGAAAAATGCTCCGAAATATAGTAAATAATTGTGCCTCATAACGACTTTGGCGATTTCCTGGAGAAAAAATGAAGTATCCCATAACGCGCGAAGGTTACGAAAACATTAAGAGGGACCTGGAGTTTTTGAGGAACACCAAGAGGCCCAAGATCCTCCTCGCCATAGAGGAGGCCCGGTCGCACGGCGATATCTCGGAGAACGCGGAGTATGAGGCGGCCAAGGAGGAGTACCAGTTCATCCAGAAGAGGATCGC
>CAYZAF010000292.1:0-14227 GCA_964476435.1 uncultured Syntrophaceae bacterium | reverse complement strand
TTAGAATTGGAATTAGGCCAGAACCCGGCCGAGGGGCTCGTAGGGAAGGCCGAAAGCATTCGCCACCGCCTCGTATGTCACCTTTCCCTCCACGAGGTTCACCCCTCTCGCAAGGGCCTTATCAAGGCGCGCCGCATCCCTCCACCCCTTGTCCGCAAGGCTGAGCACGTAGGGAAGGGTATTGACCGTCAACGCCCTGGTGGCAGTGCGCGGCAGGGCGCCGGGCATATTGGCCACCGTGTAGTGGATCACCCCTTCCTCCACGTATATGGGATTTCCGTGGGTGGTCGGGCGAGAGGTCTCGGCAGACCCTCCTTGGTCTATGGCGACGTCCACGAGGACCGACCCAGGTCTCATTGACTTGAGCATATCCCTGGTAATCAGCCTCGGGGCCTTGGCCCCATGAACGAGCACCGCACTGATCACGAGATCCGCGTAGGTAAGGACCGTTCTCACGTTGTAGTCGTCGGCAATCATGGTGGTCACCCGGCCGCGGAAGAAGTCGTCGGCCCTGCGGAGGCGGCGAGGGTCGATATCGAGGATGGTCACTGCCGCCCCCATGCCGACAGAGATGCGCGCTGCATTCGATCCGACGGTGCCGGCGCCGAAAATGACGACCTGCGCAGGGGGTACGCCAGGGACCCCGCCAAGGAGCACACCGCGGCCCCCGAACGTCTCTTCGAGGTACTTGGCGCCTTCCTGGGGCGCCATTTTCCCTGCGATCTCGCTCATCGGGGAGAGAAGGGGAAGAAAGCCGTCCGGAGTCTCTACCGTTTCGTAAGCTATGCCGATAACTTTGCGCGAAATGAGGCTGCGCGTGAGGGCTTCGGAGGCGGCAAGGTGGAGGTAGGTAAAGAGTACCTGCCCCTCCGTGAGCATGTCACATTCCTCGGGAAGCGGTTCTTTTACCTTGAGAATGAGCTCCGCCGTACCGAAGATGTGAGCCGCACCGGGCACGATCTCAGCCCCGGCCCGTGCGTAGGCTTCGTCGTCGAACCCGCTCCCTGCGCCGGCGCCCTTCTGCACAAGGACCCTATGCCCTCGGCGGGCGAGCGTCTGGGCCCCTCCGGGCACGATCGCCACACGGTGCTCTTCGCTCTTGATCTCTTGAGGCACGCCGACTACCATCTCTTCTCCCACTAGGGTTTGCTCTTAAGGGCACCTGATCCGCTCGCCCAACTCTTAAGAATGAAGGGCAGCTAGCCGGACTTGTCCTGAAGGTGAAGGGTAATGAGCTTCGAGCGGCTCTTCGTGTTGAATTTCCTGAATATCCGGTTGAGATGCGCCTTTACCGTGTGCTCACTCAATGAAAGAGAGCTGGCAATCTCCTTGTTGGTGCACCCGCGGCACACGAAGTCTATGATTTCCTTCTCCCTGTCCGTGACGCCGTCGCCCTTTTGCACGGGCTGCTGCGTCGTTGTCCCCTGATGGAGAAAAGCCTTCAGGGTATCGTTGTCCACCCATATCTGCCCCTCAGCCACCTTCTGGAGCGCCTTCTTGAACAGGGGAACACCGGTATCGATCGAGAGGACTCCGCTCGTAGGAAAACTGACGAGGGAAGCGATGATCTTCTCTTTTTCCCCTCCCATGTCTATGAGGAGCACCTTTGCACCGGGATGCGAGGCGAACAGGCTTTGGTCGATGGTATTGGCGTCCGCAAGGATGATGTCCGGCACAAAACCGTCGGGCAGAGGTTCGGAAGGCCTCCCCGCGACCCCTTGATGGCCGCAACTCGCCAGAAGGCTCACCATACCTTCTGACACGAGCCTACTGCGCAAGGTGACGAGCACGTTCATCTTCTCACCTCAACCTTATGGGATCGAGTGGTTCGTACGTCCTAACGCTCCTTAAGCAGTACTTCCTTTTTATGCCTACCCCGGCACCTTCGCACTACTACCATAAGACGATATAAGAATAGTATTCTCTCGCATCAGGAAGTGCAACTATTATTCGCTGGTATCGCGAAGGTCAACGAAAAAAAGAAAAAGGGGGAGGGAGTCTTAGGGTTTTGCCATAAACGAGATCAGCTCCACTGAGCTGCGCTTTTTGTCCCAAAAAACCTCAACGTCGAGCTGACGCACGCCGTTAATAGGCGTATCGGTCACGACGAGGGAAAAGGAAAACCCTGACGGGTCCTCCTCGTTGACGAGGCCTTCGGTCTTTCCCGGCTCCGGATAGCCGAGGAGCTCGATTTCCTTGAGCTTGTCGTCGGCTATGATGGTTGCTTCAGTGACCTTCCTCGCATGGTCCTCCATGTTCAAGGAGCTTATCACCAAGGTGACAAAGGAAACGAGGGCAATGGCGGCAACAGCGACTGCGATGATGACCTCAAGAAGGGTTGTTCCCGCCTCTGAGCGCATTTTCCTCGAAATACCCATTTTCTCCTGTAACCCTCGCCGTCAGGGGATTAACGAGCAAAGAATAGAGGTCCCCATCGTCCTCTCCCTGGAGGTGGAGTATGACCCTGTCCACTATGCCTTCGGCACGGAAGGTCATGTAACACTTACCCGCGGAGAACGGCTGCCCATTGATCACCACGTCCTTGATGTGGTAGCCCTCAGACAGCTCGATCTTGCCGGTCTCAACGAATCCCCCTTTTACGTCTAAGGCGCCGACCCTTATGTCCCCTGTCGTGACATCGAATTGAACAACCCTGTTCTCATAGTTCGACACCGCGTCTTCCCTGATCACGGCGATGTTGATGGAGAAATCCTCGAGAAGCGCCTCTCTGCCCTTCTTTGCCATGACATTCCAGTTGACCGACGCGAACGTAATGAAGATGGACATAAGGAGAATAACGATGAGGAGCTCAAGAAGGGTGAATCCTCTAGTCCTTGGAGAGATCGGCACTCGAAATCTCCGCATCTCGGCCCGTTCCTCCTGGTTGCCCGGTACGACCGTAGCTTGTGATCTCATAGTCCTTCCCGTCCTGCGTGGGAGAGGCATAGTTGTACGGATTGCCCCAGGGGTCTTTGGGAACCGAATTCCCATCGAGATATCCCCCGTCCCTCCATTTCATTGGGACAGGGGCAGTATCAGGCTTATTGATCAGCGCTTCGAGTCCCTGTTCCGTGGTGGGATATTCCCCGCTGTCGATCTTGTAAAGCTTCAGGGCGCTCTCGATCGTTCTGATATCCATCTTTGCCTTGACCCGTCGGGCTTCCTCGGGCCTCTCCATGATCCTCGGAATGAGGAGGGTGGCGAGGATGCCGACGATCACGATGACGATCATCAGCTCTATGAGGGTAAAACCGCGCCGGTCCTGTAATTTCTTCCGTACCATACTTTTCCTCCTTGCTTGCTACCCTTTGCTCAATAGCTTGTTCATCTCGAAGAGCGGCAACATGATGGAAACCAGGATGAACGCAATGATCGCCCCGAGGATGACGATGATCAAAGGCTCAACCATGGAGGTGAAGGCCGCTATCTTCTGATTCGCGTTTGTTTCGTAATACTCTGAGACGCTCGCCAGCATCTCCTCGAGATTCCCCGCCGTCTCCCCCACGGACACCATGTCCGCGACATAGGGCGGGAAGACATCGGTGGCCCTCAGGGCCATGGACAAGTCTGTGCCCCGCTCCACCATCTTGGACATGTTGATGACCGTGTCGGTCACGATGGTGTTCTTCATGGTGGAGCTCACCACCACGAGGGATTGCAGCATGTGGACGCCGCTTTTCAGCAAGGTGCCCATGATCTTCGCGAATCTGCTGACCAGTATCATCCGGTAGAGGCCGCCCAGCACGGGGAACTTGAGCGTCAGGCTGTCCCAGAACTGCCTTCCCTTCGCACTCTTCTTGACCCATTGAGAGAAGCCGAAGATCGCGAGGCCGACGACGATCACGATGATGAAGAGGTAACCGTTGGCGAAGTTCGTGATGGTCATGAGGAGGCGCGTCGGGAGGGGGAGCTGCTGGTTCATGCGCTCGAAGATCTTTGTCACCATGGGTACGACATAGCCGATGAGGAACATGAGCACGCCTGCCCCCACCACGATCATGATGATGGGGTAGATGAGGGCGGCCCTGATCTTGCCTCTCACGTTCGCGCGACTTTCGAGCAGATCAGCCTGGTATTTCAGGATCGAATCGAGGGCCCCGGTCTTCTCGCCCGCTGCCACCGAATAGACGAAGAGGTTGTCGAATATGCCGGGGTAGGCCTTGAGGGCATCGGAAAACGAGGATCCTCCCTTCACCTCGTCGCGCAGATAGCCTACTATTGCCCGCTCTCTTTCACCCTCCATCTGGTTCGTGATGATGGTCAGGGCCTGGAAGAGGGGTACGCCGCCCTTGAGGAGCGATGCGAGCTGTCTGGCTAGCAGTATAGGCAGCCTCTGTTTTATGCCGAAGGAGAAGTAGAGCTTCCTGCTGCGCCGCGCCCCGTTGGTCACCTCAGCCAGGGAGACCAGATAGAGCCCCCTCCTTTTAATCTCGGTCCTCGCAGCGGACTCTCCGTCAGCCTCTACGAAACCGTTCTGTACTTTGCCTCCGTTGTTAACTGCGGAGTACCTGAAGTTCATGCATTTCCTTCTGGTCGTTCACTCTTCGTATCTTCTCGGAAGAAAGGCGAAAAGCTATCCGATCACCCTCTATCTACTCTATGGTGACCCGCATGACCTCTGATACGGAGGTGTCACCCGCCAGAGCCCTGTTGATCCCGTCTTGCCGCAGCGTCACCATGCCATCTTTGACTGCCTCCGCCTTGATCTCCTCGGAAGAGACTTTCTCCTGGACCATGTGCCTGAGCTTCGTGTTGAGCGTGAGAAGCTCGAATATGCCCAGCCTTCCGAGATAGCCCGTGTTGAGGCATTCGGGACAGCCTTTTCCTTTGTAGACGAGGCTGTTCTCGCCTTTCCCGTATTCTCCGAGCAACTTTCTCTCGAAGGGTGTCGGGTCGTAGATCTCCCTGCAGTGCGGGCAGATCTTCCGGACCAACCGTTGTGCGAGGATAGCGGTGATCGACGAGGTGAGCAGGTAAGGCTCTATGCCCATGTCGACGAGTCTCGTCAGGGCACTCGCGGAATCGTTCGTGTGGAGCGTCGAAAAGACGAGGTGGCCGGTGAGGGCAGCCTGTATGGCGATCCTCGCCGTCTCCTCGTCGCGGACCTCTCCTACCATGATCACGTCAGGGTCCTGCCTCAAGAATGATCGGAGGGCCCTGGCAAAATCGAGCTGTATCTTCGGGTTTACCTGAATCTGCCCTATGCCGCCGAGGATGTATTCGACCGGGTCCTCCACGGTGAGAATGTTCTTCTCCGGCGTGTTGATGTACTGGAGCACCGCATAGAGGGTCGTTGTCTTTCCGGACCCTGTAGGGCCTGTCACGAGGAAGACGCCCTGGGGCCTGGAGACGAGGGAGACCATGGTCTTTTCCAGATCCGGGTTCATGCCGACCGAGTGGAGGTCGATCAGCGCGCCCCCCCTGTCAAGGAGCCTCATGACTACCTGTTCGCCGAAGGCGGAAGGGATAATGGATACCCTCACGTCTATGTCTTTTTCGCTGACCCGAACCATGATCCGCCCGTCCTGGGGAAGCCTCTTCTCTGCCACATCGAGGCCGGCCATGACCTTGATCCTGGAAACTATGGCGTTCTGCGCCCTTTTCGGCGGGGTGTACGTATCATAGAGGAGCCCGTCTATCCTGTACCTGACCCTGAGGTCTCTCTCGAGGGGCTGGATGTGGATGTCGCTTGCCCTGTCTTTCACCGCGATCGAGAAGAGCAGGTTGACGAGCTTTATGATAGGCGGCTCGTTCGCGGCATCATCGAGCAGGTCGTGGCCGCTCGGGATCTCCTGGGCGATTTCCGTGAGGGCGCTCTCTCCGAGGTCCTCGACAACGCCGATCACCACTTCTCTTCCCTGCTCCTCTTTGAAGGCACCGAGGTACTCGAGGAATTCTTTTTTCGGCACATACCTCTTTTCCACGGGCAAGCTGGAAAAGATGCTCAGGATGTCGGAATTGACGCCGTTCTCCTCGTCGGAGACCGCCACTACGAGGGCAGGGGGGTCGGCCTTGACACCGAGGGGCACTATGCCGTTCTTCTGAAAGAAAGAGTGATGGATTCTCGCTATGCGGTTTGGGAGGGGCGCAAGCTCTTCTTCGATAGCTGCGAGAGAGTCCATTATTTCTTTCCCTGGGGCTTCAGAAGCTTCTCCTGATGAGACTTGAGGTCGTCGCTGATCTTCTGGAGCGTTTCTGCGTCGTAGACAATCTTCGGGGTGAGGAAGACGAGGAGATTGGTGCGCGTGTCGGACTTGGCGGTGTATCCGAAAAGACTCCCGAGGATGGGAATGTTCCGCAGGAGCGGAATGCCCTGGTTGCTATCCTGCTGGTTTCCCTGAATAATGCCGCTGATCACGATAGTCTGGTTATCCCTCACCCCCACGGTCGTCTTGGTTGATCTTTTGTTCGTTGTCGGCGCCGTCTGGACTCCGGTGCCCACCTGGGCCGTCGTGGTCTGCACCGTGGTCACCTCTGCGAATATGTTGAGGTAGACGAGGCCGTCCTTGTTGATATACGGCTTTACCTTGAGGTGTACTCCCACGTCCCGGTAATCGAAGTTGGTGATGGGGTTTCCCGCTGAGTCGAGGCGGACGCTCGTCGTATAGGGGATGTTCGAGCCCACGAGCACCTCCGCTTCCTCGTTGTTGAGGGTGAGGAGCTGAGGCGTCGAGAGGATATTCGCCTTCTGGTCCACGGCGAGGGCCTGGACGAAGGCCTGGACGTTCGCGAACTGGACCCCGTCGAACGTTATGGTCTGGCCGAAAACGCCGATATTGAGGCCGGACTTGAGGGCGCCGAGGGCAGTCGTCACGCCTGAGGTTGTCGTTGTCGTGGTAGTCGTGTTACTGGGGATGGACTGGGAAAGACCGGAGATCAGCGGCACGAGGGCCGCGCCGGAGGTTGGGTCCGTGCCGATGATGTTGCCGCCGATGACCTGGTTGCCCTTCACGGTACCGCCCGTGAGCCACTCGACGCCGAGGGTCTGGGTCTTCGTAAGGGTCAGCTCGACAATGGCAGCCTCGACGAGGACCTGCGGCCTGTACGTATCTATCTCTCCTATGATGCGCCTGATCTCCTTCATGTCTTCAGGGGGCGCGCTGATGAGGAGCGAGTTCGTGGCCGGATAAGACGTGATGAAGATCTTCTCCTTGGCTGTCTGTGCCTTCTTTCCCTCCGCGAGGAGGGCCTGCAACGCCTTGGCAAGGTCCGCGGCGCTCGTGTGCTGCACGCTGTAGACCTCGATCCCGGAGAGCTGCTTCGAAACCGGGACATCGACCTCGGCGATGAGGGCCTTGAGCCTCTGGAGGTTCGCGGAAGTATCGATCATGATGAGGGCGTTGGCGGAAGGCACGCTCACCAGGTATGCATCCCGGGACATGAGGGGCCTCAAGATCCCTACCATGGTGTTGGAATCGAGGTATTCCAGGGGGCAGACAAGCGTCGTGATCCTCTCCTCCGGAGATAGCTTCATGAACTTCTCCGGATCGAGGGTCTCCACCGCCATTCCCTTGGCATCGGCGCCCCGCACGATCTTCAGGGCCTCCGGCGTCGCGACTATGCTGAAGCCATAGTAATTGAGCACGCTCTCGAAGACCCTGAACACCTCGTCTTTCGTCAGGCTCCTCGGCGAGAGCACGGTGACTCTTCCCTTGACGACTGCCTCGTCGTAGACGAAATTCTTCCCCATGATGCTGCTCACGAACCTGATGAGGTCCCGCAGCTCTATGTTGTCGAACTGCATCTGCACCATTCCGCCGGCTGGCGGTGCCATCGGAGGCGCCGCCACAGGGGCCGTGCGCGCAGCCGGCGGCGGAAGCTGCGGAGCAGCCTCCAGCGGTATAGGCTGCTGGTGCCTCTCGGAAGGGGTTTGGGGAGGGGTGGACGGAGCCGCTGCTTGAGCCAGCTCCCGGCCGCCCTCCGGCGATACCTTGAAGACGACCGGTTCGTCTGCCAATGCGGAAGGCCCATGAACAAGGAGGGCCAAGAGAATGGCGCAAAAGAAGAAAGACGCTGCCGGTCTCAACTGCCGCAAACGCTCCTCCATCCTACCTGATTTCATAGCGGAGGGTCTCCGGTCTTCCGCCCCGCAGGACCTGCACTTCGAACGAAGTTTCATTCTTCAGTTCGTTGTATACCTTGCTAATGTCTTCTGAAGCGTCCAGGCGGTGACCGTTAATTTCCTGCAGCGTATCATTGGGGGCGATGCCAATTTTCTGCGCAATGCTCCCCTGGTCGACGGCCACTACCTTCAAGCCGTTATCGGATGCCTTGACTGCCACGGCAGACATGACCGCGCTGTTATCGGCCTTCAGTTTTTCCGCTAGAGACTTGGGGATGACGGTAACGCCGCCTTCCTTTCTGATCCCCTTGATGTCCTTGCTCAAATCGATCTTGCCCGGGGCGGGTTGGGGTCGTACGCCTTCTGCGCCTTGCTGCGCCCCCGCCGTCCGCTCGTACACGGGCGAGAAGAGTTTGAGAATCACTGCAAACTCCCCCTTCTCTAACTTTATCGAGTCTTTTCTTATCTCCTTAAGGGCAAGACCGTTCGTGACAAACTCTTCCGGCTCGAATGTCCAGACACCCTTCTGTCCGCCGAGGTCGATGACCGCATAGCTGTCCTTCTTATGCAATCCCAATACCACGCCCTTAAGGGCCATCGCCTTTACCGCAGCGGTGAGGGCTTCCTCCTCTATCTCTTTCTCCGACTTCGGCTTGGGAATCTCAACCTGCAGCTTAGCCCTGAACAGGTTGCGCTCCATGAGCGCCTTATAGTCGCGCTCCATTGTCGGGCCAGCCGGCTGGCTGCCCGGCATTGGGACCACCTTGGGGGAAGGGGGCTGCAGGGCTTCCGGTACGCTGAGGAGCGCGGCGTTGATGGCGGAGAGGACGACCACGCCCACGACCGCGCCCACCAGGGTAGATATGCCGAAGGGTATTACTCTCTTGACGTCCAGCGACATGTCCTTCCGTACCCGGCTTTTCTCACCACAATGCCTTCATTTCAAGACGTTTCCGCTTCGTATAGTAGACCACCACCAGCCGTCCTTTGTCAAACAAAGGAATAATTTGAAAACCTCCCCTATGGCGCAAGGCTTTGCCGCTCTCGTTAAGAGCCTGAGATGGTGACGCTCGGCGCCGCCTGGTTCCCGGTGATGCGAATAAAGCCCCTTCCCTTCAGCGGGAAGTTTCTCGATAGGGTATTGTAAGCGAGGCTTATGTCTATGTTCTGTCCCTGATCGGTCGTTTCAATCGTCCCCTTGCCCTTCAGCGTTATCACATCACTCGCGAGGGCCACGGTCGTAATCTCGATTCGCTGGCCGTCCATTCGCCCCTCTATGGTGATCCGCTTGTATGGGATGACGAGGCGCGGCATATTCCTGATCTGCAACTCCGTTACTTCGCCCCCTCTGAGATCGAACCGGAACGAGCCTGTCTGCTTGTCCGGTCTGCCCACGGGCACCTCCTTCTTTATGACCCCGTCCAGGAATCCGCTTATGCCCTTGAACCAAGGGAAAGTCCCCTCAGGACACTTGCCGATATTCACGTCCTGAAGCTTAAGGGAAAGATTCGGATTGCCCTGACCGGTAAGGGAAATATCGTCGACGCTGGCCCGGAGCATACCGTCGTACACAGAGGCTTTGGAATTGATCGTCAATCTCCCCCGAAGGAGGGACAACGGGCTCCAGGCGATATCGATATTCGACAATTCGAAGGGGGCTGCCTGGCCGATGTTGCCAATGGGACGCAAGAGGAGCTTCGATGCGGTGATCCCCATAGTCTTTACGCTGACGCCTTCCATGGCTATGGCTGTCTTGCCGTTTCCGGCCACGTTTTGCACCGCGATCTTGAGGGCCTTTTGATAGGGGAAAAAGAGGTAGAGGATGAATCCTGCCACGAGAACGCCCCACACTACGGCTCCCAAAAAGAAAAGGAACGTCCTCCGCCTATCCATGGGAGCGCCTCTCTGCGATAGTAGCCTCCATGTCCAGGGCAGTCTGGTTTGAGGCGGGCAGCGAAAGACGCAGCTTCTCCACGTGCAAACCCTCGCTTTCCGTAGCCTTCACAAAGGAGACCACTTCTCCGAGGGCAGCGCCGGCCACCTTGATCTCCACGACCATCCGTCTGCTCCCTTTCTCCTCCTTAGTCGCCGCCGGCTGGAGGGCAACCAGATTCCCCCCTACAAAAGTCTTCTTCGCCGTCTCCTCGATAAGGCCCAAAGTAATCCGCTGGGCCTCAGCTGCTTTCGGCCCGTTCCGCTCCCATTCTCGCTTCTTCGCTTCGTAGGAATCCCGAAGCAGGAGCACCTGGGCCAGGTCTTTCTGCTTCGAGGAGATCTGCTTTACGAGAAGATTCGTATCTTCCCTTATGAAGTAGGCCGAAAGGGCGAGCACGATAAAGACACCGAAGAGAATCATTACGTATACCCTCCCCGGTAAGACAGCGAGGCTGCTGGAAATCTTCATAGTTTCCCTCTCAGCTTGAATTTTACCTGCTTGTTGGCGGAAAGCTCCAGATTCTGCATTTCCACGTCGGTGACACCCTTTATCTGCTCGACGCTCGTCTTTATTTTCTCCGCGGACGCAAAAGAGATTGTGGTTCCTGAAAAACTGAACTCCTTGTCGTCGGCGGTAAACTCGCTCACCTTCACGTCGATGTCCGCGCCTATGCTGCCGCTCACCTCGTTGAGCACGTCGAGCGGGTTGGAAGCTGCCCCGGCCACACCGGGCTCCCTGTCGAGGGCCTTGATTCTTTCCTGGAACATCCTCACCGGATCCCTCACTGGCGGCGATTTGGGGAAAGACAACCGGTAGATCCTGGAAGGCTCGGATGCGAGGAACTGGTAAGTCCGCTCTTTGAAATAGTAGTCGGCGCACGTGAGGCCGCACACGATAAAACTGAAAAGAGCGAGGCCGGCAGAGACATAAAGCCCCCCTCTCGCGGTCAGAAAGGGCAGAAAGGCGTACTGACGCTTCTGTCCGGACAGGTCGAGGTGCCCTGCCGGCTTGGCAGAAAGGAGTGCCGTGCCCACGCCTGCCCACAACCAGTCGGGCGCGTCTTCCCTTCCGAGCACCCTCGAAAGGCTCGGCACCTCTATGGCTATGCGGAAAGTCTTCTCAAGGTACTCCCTCACTTGGGCGCCTTCTACGTCATCAGCCACCATCACGTAGGACGCGGGGGCAAACTGCCGGTCTTCGGCTATCTGGGCAAAGGCGTCGTGCAGCGAACTCGACTGAGGCGAATGGACGAATTGCCTGAGGTAGAGCAGGCTGTCATCCTTGAACGCCATCACCACGACCGCATTGCCGTTCATATGGAGAAAGACGAAATCCCTATCGACGATGACATCGAACCATCTCAGGGCGTAGAGAGCCGCAAGGCTCTGGATGGTAACAATCCTGACGCGCTTATCGGAAAAAGATTCTCCCACGAGCGACCTCGGCATAGCGCCTGCGAGCACCCTGCCTTTGCCGCTCTCCACAAAATCGACCACCATGTCTTCGGTCGTCACAGGGAGCCTCTCTTCAACCTCATTCGCGATCACGAGTCGTATCTTGCGCCTGTCGGTGAACGGGAAGGCAAGACTAAAAAGATAGGCTGAGCCGTTGTCAAAGCCGACGCCGTAGCCGTCCTCACCCACGCTGCCTTTCAGGTCCTGGAGGCTCCTGCCGGTTGTGAGCCTCAGCCCGGCTATCTCTTTCTGTCGTATCGTGAAAGTGACGCCGTACCAACCCCCTTTTTGTTGAACGATGGCAGCTGCTTTCCGTCTCAAGACTCCCTCCACGAGATGATCGAAACTGTTGAGCCGCTTCTCCTGAGCATGGCCTGGACGTTTTTCACCACCTTGCCGATAGTGTACTTGCTCGTTACCGTGAAAAAGGAAGAATTCACCTTTATGAGCGGCGTGATCTTGGAGAGGTCCCCCTGGCTCAGTTTTACTGCCATGATGTCACCTATGGCCCTAAGGTCGTGCTCGTCGCGATAGTGCACCAGATCCTCTATGTCGGCGTCGCTGAGCGGCTGAGCCAGAGAGGTCGTCTGAGTGCCGAGCACTGCCTGGAGGACCTGGATGGGCGCGGTGTTCACGTTTATCTTGCCGTCGGTGGGGGCCACGGTCAGATTGCCTTCCAGGTTCCGGTCAATGACCAGCTCCCTGTCGAACCCCCTTATGAGGAGAAGCTCGTCGAGGGAGTCCAGCGGGCCGTTCTTGCAATGGTAACCCAGAGGCAGGTAGTAGCTCTCTTCCGCTCCGGCGCTTCCGGTGACCACATCATCCGCATCGATCCAGTCTATGAGGGCGTCAACGATCTCCGGCTTTCCTCCAAGCGTGGTAATGAGCGCCCTCAGGCGGGTATCGAGGTCCTTGTCCACTGTCTGGGTGACGGGGGTGTTCGTATTGGCCTGGGTCGCGACCGTGGGCGAGGCAGGGGTCGCCGGAGCACCGGAAGCTGGATTGGCAGCGCCGGTCCCGGCCGGAGACGATGTGATCACCAGGTTGTTGACGGGGATCTTGCCGTCTTCGTCCGCGATAGTAACTGCCAGAATGCCCTGACCGAGGGACAAAGCCGGGAAACTCGTTGCCCACGGGCTTCTTGGGGAATCGTAAGTCGGGTCGGAGGCCTTCAGAATGCCGATGGCTCCTTGAACCCCGGACCGCGCGATCCTGAGCGCCTGCACTGAGTTCCTGAAATTCTCCGCCTGCGTAAGGTTGAGCTGTACCTTTGAATTGAAAGCCAGAACAAGCGGAAAGAGGAGGGCGATTACGAGAAGGACGATGACAAGGATGAAACCTTCTTCGTTAGAGCGTGCTCTGTATGGTCTCTTCCGCAACGAATTTCTTGTCCCGTCCCTTTGCGTCTGCCACATCGATGGTCACCCTTATCTGCGTCGGGAGGGACCCGGCCACACTTGAGTCCCATCCGGTCGTCCATTCCGTGCCATTGAAGAATTCCAGCTGAAACCCTTTAACTATCCGGGATACTTCAAACACCTGCGGTGCGCTCGCGCTGCTTTCGAAAGGGTCCTTGAGGTCAGTCGATTCTTTCTTGACGAGAATCTTATCCCCCTGGGTGTTCGTAACGAGTGCGTATCCTATGCGCCTCATCTTCAATGGGTCCGTAGGAAGACCGGCGGATGTCACGAACTCTATCTGCCCCAGCGAGAGACCGTCAACCACGTCGTTCTTTCCTATTAGGTCGGACAGGCTAGGACTTATACCACGTATGTCCTTCTTTATCAATTCCGACAACATACGGCCCGTTTCGAGGGCATCCTGATCCTCGGTGGCAGCTTCGATGGACCGGTTTATAGAAAAGTACGTGAAATAGACTATGGTCAGGAGGAGCGCCGACAGGGCCACGGCAATCATGAGCTCGATGATGGTGAATCCCCTCTCCTTGCGAAAGGCAGGAGCTATTGTCTTGGCAGCATCCAATCGCCTCATCACTCTAGTTCTCGCTCTCTATTGTCACCCGGTCGCCGATCTTTATACCGTATTTCCCCACAAACCCCTGATTCACCTCTATGGCGTATCGGGCAGGGCCTTGCGATACGTACACCGGGCATTGCTCGGGGCTCTTCGCCAGACAGGGGGACATGTTCTGCATGTCCACTATCCTGAGACCGTCATCGAGGAAGATCACCGTGAGGGGGATCTGGGTATGGTACATCCAGAAAGCCTGAGGCACGGTCTCGTCAAAATAGAACATCATAGCATCCTTTTCGGCCAGCCTCGACCGGTACATAAGGCCACGCTCCCGTTTTTGGGGCGAGTCAGCCTTTTCCGCCCGCACCCATACGCCGGCAGGCCTGAAGGTAATTCGCTCCCACTCTGTCCGCACCGGCCCCGAGGCGACGGCAAGACAGAAGAGAAACGGAAGGAGCACGAGTAAGAGAAACCCGCGGCAAGATCTCTTTTTTCGCAACGCTTCATGCGGCTCCATGGGCAAAGATTATACCACCTATAATCTGCCCGATAAAAGAGCTAGCTCGACGGGAGATGAGTAAGCCGAGGGGCTCACAAGGCGAGCCGCAGAAGGAATTAGAGGGATACGCAAAATAAAGTACCGTTTGACCCGTGGCGGAGCCATTTCTTTCGCAAGCCTTGCGGGAGTCTCTCGGGTAGTGCGCCTTGCGACTTAGAGGAGCGGTGCGCGACTTACCGCATGCCGAGGATGTCTCAAGCGAAAAGGCCGCCGGCAGCTCACCTTCGCGAGTTCCGGAAGGC
>CAYZAF010000291.1:0-4630 GCA_964476435.1 uncultured Syntrophaceae bacterium | reverse complement strand
CATGAACACGGCCATGCGCATCACGGCAGGCATGGCTGATACGAGGGAGCTGCCCTCGGGCCTCTCTTTCATCCATCCCGAGTTCAGGACCCCCCACATGGCCCTCGTGGCCCTCGTGGTCGCCGTCTCCGTGATCGGCATCGTGGGGGTGCAGAGCGTCGTCGGCTTAACCGGCATCGCCCTTGCCTCGAACCTAGGGACCTTCATCCTATACGGCCTCACGTGTGTCTGGACGATCATCGCCTTCAAGGACAGGAAGGACTTCAGTTCGCTCAAACATGCCATCGTCCCAGGCCTCGGGGTCCTCTTTAATGCCCTCATGACAGTCGCGATCCTCTACCTCTACATCATCGGCAACGCCGATGCGAAGGCGGAGGCGAAGATATGCTTCATCATCGCAGGCGGCTGGGCTGTCATCGCTCTCGTCTACGTGGCCATGACGACGGTCCGCAAGACCTACCGCTTCAAGATGGTCTCCGGCATGATCAGACCCGAGCAGCTCAACATCGTCGTCGATGCCCTGAAACAAGAGGATTACATCCTCGGGATGACGGTGACGAAGGTCAAGGGGTTCGGCAGGCAAAAGGGCCATACCGACGGCGGTACGGAAGCCGACGAGATCGTCTTCATTCCCAAGATCAGGATCGATGTCGTGGTAAGGGAGTGGGACGTCCAGGCGGTGATGGATATCATCGGTGAGGCTGCCCGCACGGGAGCGGTCGGGGACGGGAAGATCTTCGTGACCGACACGTCGGAGGCCATGCGCATACGGACGGGAGAGAAGGGCATAGAGGCGCTCACATAACACAAGGAGGATACCATGAAAAAGATCGAAGCCATCATTAGACCCGCAAAGGTGGGTGATGTCTATGCGGCGCTCGGAGCCGCAGGCTGCCCCGGTTTAACCATCAGTGAGGTGGAAGGGCAGGGCAAGCAGAAAGGGGTGGAGCAGGAGTTCCGGGGAAAGAAATACCGGACCTCCCTCATGACGAAGGCAAAGATCGAGATCATTGCGAACGACGAAGACGTGGACAGGCTCGTCGATGCCATCTGTGAAGCTGCGCTCACCGGCAAGGAGGGAGACGGCAAGGTCTTCGTCTCCCCCGTCGAAGACGCCATACGGATCCGCACGAGAGAGCATGGGCGAATAGCTGCTTAGTGGCTTGGCTCCAGAATAGAGAAAGAGGAGAACACACAATGAAAAAGCTCGAAGCGATCGTTGAACCCTCAGGAGTGGAGGGACTGAAAGAGCATCTGAGCGGCATTGGGATTGACGGCGTCACCGTCACGGAAATCCGCGACTTCGGCTCATCCGGAGGCCGCACCCTCGTCTACCGGGGCGTGAGGTTTGATGCCCCCTACACCGTTGAGGCGAAACTGGAGATGGTGGTCGCCGACGAGAAGGCTGACGGGGCCGTGGCCATCCTTCGGGAAGCGGCAAAAACAGACGGGGAAGGAGAGGCAAGGGTCTTCGTGCTTTCTCTCGAGGACGCATCGAGGCTGAGAACGGCTAAGAAGGCCGCCGCCGCTGTGTAGGGCCGTGACCAAAGGGACCGCCAGGAGACTTGGTGGTCCCTTTCGGGTTCGCAACACTCTCAGCGGTGAAGGTCAGCTGGTCTGCGGCAGGCCCTCATCTTGCGTTTGAGCCCACCCGATCCTTGCCGCACTGATGCAGGTGGTTGTCGCCAACGAGTTCACATACCTGGCGCTGCACTTTATTTTGACGATAGCCTCCCGGATCACCGCCAAGGGTAAAGGGGCCATGCCCCGTGAATCGGGGACCTGAAGGTCCCTTCGTCCCTTCCGTTGCTGGACGAAAGGCTTTCTCCCCGGGTGAGCCATTCGTGCGGCTAAAGAGCAGACAAAAAAAAGGACCGGAGAAGCATATGCGCCGGAACGCAGCGTCCCGCGAGATAAGAGAGCTTGCGCTGCTCTTCGAGATAGCGCGGAGCCTAAGTGGAGGGCTCGATCTGAAAGCGGTGCTCAAGCCCATCCTCCGGATGACCGCGGAGCACATGGGCATACTCCGGGGCACCCTTACCATCCTGAACAGAAAGAAGGGAGAGATCGCGATTGAGGAGGCCTACGGCCTACGGCCCGAAGAGGCGGCAAAGGGAAAATACCGCGTGGGGGAGGGCATCACCGGCAAGGTAATCGACTCAGGGCTGCCGGCAATCATCCCAAGAATCTCCGAAGAACCTCTTTTTCTCGACAGGACCGGGTCGAGAAAGCACTTGGACAAGGGTGACATTGCCTTCGTCTGCGTCCCCATCAGGATGGGAAGCGAGGTGATAGGCGCCATATCGGGAGACCGCCCGTCGGGTGAAGGGACCGCCCTCGAAGAGGACGCGCGTCTCCTCACCATTATCGGATCGTGCATCTCCCAGGCCGTGCGTTTGCGCCAACTGGCGGAGGAGGAGCTGGAGAAAATCAGGCAAGAAAACCGGCGTCTCCAGGACGAGCTGAAAGACAGGTTCAAACCGACGGCCATCGTCGGCACCTCCAAGGTTATGCGCCACGTATACCTCCTCATTGAGAAAGTCTGCCGGACGAACACAACCGTCCTCATCCTCGGCGAGAGCGGGGGAGGCAAGGAGCGGGTGGCCCATGCCATCCATTACAATTCAGGAAGGGCACACGAACCTGTCATCAAGGTCAACTGCGCCGCCCTCCCTGAGTCCCTCATAGAGAGTGAACTATTCGGCCACGAGAGAGGGGCCTTCACGGGGGCAATGAACGCCCGGAAGGGACGCTTCGAGATGGCTGAAGGAGGCACCATCTTCCTTGACGAGATAGGTGACCTACCGGGGCAGGTCCAGACCAAACTCTTGCGGGTCCTCCAGGAAAAGGAGTTCGAGCGCATAGGAGGGAGCACGACGATCAAGGTGGACGTGAGGATCATCGCCGCCACGAACCGCGATCTCGAAAAACTCATGGGGGAAGGACGTTTCAGGGAGGATCTTTACTACCGCCTCAATGTCTTTCCCATCGTCGTGCCGCCCTTAAGAGAGCGAAAAACTGACATTATGCTCCTTGCAGACCATTTCGTCCAAAAATACGGCAAGGAGCATGGGAAGCGCATCGCGAGGATTTCGACGACGGCTACCGACATGCTCGTGAACTACCACTGGCCGGGAAATGTGAGGGAGCTTGAGAACTGCATCGAGCGGGCCATCATTCTCTGCTCCGACGGTGTCATTCACCGCTATCATCTTCCTGCGAGCCTCCAAAGGAGCGACAAAACGGCTGACCTCGGACCGAATGGGACCTTCAGGGCTACCATGACAAACGTGGAGAGAGAGATGGTCATCGATGAATTGAGACGTTGCCGCGGCAACATGGCGAAGGCGGCGCGGGAGCTGGGGATCACGGAAAGGATGATCGGATTGAGGGTCGCAAAATACGCGATCGACCCCGGTCAATTCAAGTAGAGCGAACATGAAAAAGCAGTGTCACTGCTTCATAGGGGGGAGTCGGCGATGGGTTATCTGGCGTGGGTGTTTTTTGTCGGCGCGGCCATACTGGAGGTCGGGGGCGATGCCATCGTCCGGAAGGGGCTCCGGGGAAGCGCGCTCCTTGTCATCCTCGCCGGCTGCTCTCTGCTCGGAGCCTATGGGGTCGTCGTCAACATCGTCAAGTGGGACTTCTCCAAGCTCCTCGGCGTCTATGTGGCTGTATTCGCCGTGGTGAGCGTGCTCTTCGGGCGCTATGCCTTCAGAGAGAGCGTGCCCGGCGCGACGTGGATCGGCCTCGTCGTCATAGTGGCAGGAGGCATAATTATCCAGTTCGGGAGCAGGTAGGCCGGCCTCGCAGGGCGGCGGCCGCTGTCCGCCCTTTCAGGGAATTTTTAGCCTGGAGAGTCGGGAAGCCCCCGCTCCTTCCTTATTCGCAGCTTTCTCAGGCATCCTCCCAAAGTTCAGACGAACGCGCGAGCTACCGGGTGTTCACCGGGTGCAATGAAAATCGCAACGGCCTTCGACGGACGTCGCACTGAGACCCTGATCCTACGTTCCCGTAAGGAACACCCTGATCTTCCTACGTTTATGTAGCTTTTCCCAGGCAGCGAAAAGCCCTCGCCTACCCGGCACCCCTGTTCGCGGTCCACCCCCACTTCCCATAACCACGCGTCGATACATAAGATATCGAGGATGCAGGAGCCGTCCCTCCGGGGTTCTTTCGTCGTGGCACGGTTATTGACTATTAGAGGTTATCGATGATCGCCCACGCAAGGAGACGAGAGATGAGAAAGATAGCGATATACGGGAAAGGCGGGATCGGCAAATCGACCACGACCCAGAACACCGTCGCGGCCCTCGCCGAGATGGGGAAGAAGATCATGGTCGTGGGGTGTGACCCCAAGGCCGATTCGACGAGGCTTCTCCTCGGCGGGCTTTCCCAGAAGACGGTGCTCGACACGCTCCGTGCTGAAGGAGAGGACCTGGACCTCGATGACGTGATGAAGATAGGCTTTCAAGGCACCCGCTGCGTGGAGTCCGGCGGCCCGGAGCCGGGCGTCGGCTGCGCCGGGAGGGGCATTATCACCTCTATCAACCTCCTGGAGCAACTTGGGGCCTATTCGGAAAGCATCGGCCTCGATTACGCCTTCTACGACGTTCTCGGCGACGTGGTC
>CAYZAF010000290.1:0-3136 GCA_964476435.1 uncultured Syntrophaceae bacterium | reverse complement strand
TGCAGAAATAAGTACCGATTCGTGCCTGGCGGAACCAATCCTTTCGCAAGCCTTGCGGGAGTCTCTCGGGTAGTGCGCCTTGCGACTTAAAGGAGCGGTGCGCGACTTACCGCATGCCGAGGATGTCTCAAGCGAAAAGGCTGCCGGCAGCTCACCTTCGCGAGTTCCGGAAGGCTTGCGGGGGGAGTCGCTAGAGCGCACTGAGAGACGGAGCACCGAGCTTAAGCGAAGGAAACGGTGGAGCCACGGCACAGGGGCTCAATCGGGAATGAATTCTGCAAAACGCTTTAGCAGGGATAGAGCGAGAGGAAGGAGCCAGCCACCGACAGGGAAAGATCGATCGGTCAATAAATGACCCTGCTGCCGAGCAGCAGGGTATCCAAGACACCGAGCGGAAGCGAGGGGGAGGGGGGAGGCTCCATCCAGCTTTGCTGGTGGAGGGGGCGCTGAGCCCCAATAATCGGCAGCGGAGCGAAGCGGAAAAAGGTTCTCCCTGCAGCAAGCTGCAGGGAATCCACAAGTTGACGGGATCGACGCATACTGATAGCTGAGATCCTACCTTTCGTCACCGGACCCTATGCTGCCAAGTGAATGTATGGCGTCAATTGTCTCATTGCCCTGTTTGCTTAGTGACCGTGCCCGGCGGCCCCACCCCCCTGCCTGGCCATGCAGCTTCTGAGGGCTTCCGGGGTCGCCGCCGCAGACACGCACGTCCTTGTCTCCTGGAGTCGGGCAATTCTTTCGTCAATCCTCGTGAGAATTTCGGATTTCCTCTGTTCGAAGGTCATGCCGGATCCCTGGGTTGGCTGACCTCCATCCGAGGCGAAAGCGGGTACGGCACACAGCAATGAGATGGTGAAGACCGCGAATAGTGCTCCCCTCATACTACCTCCTTCTATTATTTCATTTCGTTTCGATGACCTTCGCTTTCCCTTGGTCTCTTCATCCAAGAATGGTGACACATTCCAAGCCCACCGGTCTTAATACGCCCAGAAGGGACCAGTGACAGACCCCGAGCTGAACGTGCTCGACTGCCCTTCGATGCCGACATACACATTTCTTCCGAGAAAAAAGGGAAGTCCCCAGTCGAATTGATCATTGGGCATGGTTCCGCCGAGGTTGGAGAAGACATTGTTGCCGGTTACGAAAAGGGCATCGGCGTTCGCTATGTTAAAGAGGACCTGACCCGAATTCGGCGCGTTCGACGCCCCCGCGTTCGTGGCCGAGAAGCTCAAAGTGCATGGAGGCGTGTAGAAGCCGTTATCGTTCGTCGTGGGGTAGTTGAAGAAGATGCCGTTCGAGCCCGTGTCGAGGAAGCCCTGATAAGACCCGCTGTCGAACGCGGTGGCGAGATACAGCGTGGACTGATCCGCCCCATAGGGGGTCACACTCGCTGCAGGTGAGTTGTTGGCCTCAGTACCGATGCCGAAGATGAGAAAACCCTCCACCGAGGCCGACCCGCTTGAGGAGACGCTGGGAAGCGAAACGACCACCCCGTTGTAATCCTCAGAGAGGCTCGCCACCGGGTTTCCCACCTGATTGGTCGAGGAGACCTCGGCACCGCCGCACGTGCCTCCGCTGCACGTGTAGTACTGCCCATTGTTGGCAGTGGCTGCGCAATAGGTGCCGCAGTCATGGGCCAGGAAACCGACGCCCAGGCTTCCGTTGTACATGGCGTCGGTCGGGCTCGAGAGCTGGCCCGAGCAGGCGTGCGCCCCTCCACTTTCGTTATCCGTTGCACCCGTTCCGATGAGCTGAATAGGTACCGAGATGGACGGCTCGCCGCCCAGGGTCAGGGTGGCCAGGACGACGGGTCCCCACACCGACGAGCCGTCACCGTATTCGACGCATTCGTAGAGAGGCTGGCCGTTCACTTCGACGGAGTTCCCGGCGCTGGTAAGGGAGCTGTAAAGTGCCGGGTTGACATTGTTGATGGGATCCTTGAATATGCGGAGTCCGTAGTCCCCCGTGTCGAGGAGGATGTCGTTGATCGTTTCGCACATGCCCCCGCTGCATATCTGGACGCTCACGCATGGCTTGTTCGGGTAGGCGGACACGGTGGCTGGGTTGCACGTGGAGCCGTCCGCGGTGAGGGTCATCACATTGTTGCCCGATACCGTGCCAAGGGAGCTCCCGTTGGGTAGCGTGATCGCTTGAGGGGCCGAGCAGCTCGAAGCCGGGCTGGTGATGGAAGACGAACTGCTGATGGAAGACGGGCTGCTGTTACTACCACCGCCTTTGTCCCCTCCTCCTCCTCCTCCGCAGCCGGCGAGGAATCCGACGCCAACGAGCACGACGAAGAGGGGTAAAGGTTTACCTGATCTCATCGGTACTCACCCCCGGCGGGATTAAGGAGGGCGCATAGGCCCGGCCATGAAGATTGCGCACCTGCCCCCACCTCTCCACAACGACGTCGTCAGTCTTGATCGCCCTCTGTCTCACACCCGGGTGGTGGGGTGTAGCCTTCAGCGCCTGCTGGTATTCGTTGGCGTATGAGCCGAGGAGGGTCGTGAGATCGGGCGACCTGTTGCCGGTCCAAGCGATCGCAAAGACGATGCCCTGGGGAGAGACGTATTCCCGGACGTTGGTCCAGCCGTAGGTGATCTCGTAGTCAGTATAGTCTGCGCCTTGCGTCACCTTGCCTTGGACAGCCGAGAGCATCCTTCTGTCAGACTCGATCGAATCGGCGGAGCCGCCGAGGGCAGCCAGGAGGGGCTGTTCCGCGAGGATGCCGCACGCCATGGATGCGCCAAGGAGAAACATAAAGCAGGTAATACTTCTCATGGATGATCCCCTGGGGTTTCTGCAAACGCATAGCTTAGCAAGGGGCATGCCGAAAGGCGCTATGAACCGATACTCCTGGTGCTGAAGGACGAGCTGACCCTTCGTCCCCCTTTTAGGGCCCAGAGTCGTGCCGGCCGGCCCCTGTCTCCTCGACATTTTTGTGCGTCCACCCGTGGTGATTTCGACATTTCTGTGGCCTTAGTGCCATGAAGGCACCATGAAATGGTGTCCTGCGATCCGTCTCGGTACTGCTTTTCGGGTATGGATGTTGCTAGGATATCCTTTGCAGCACAGGATAATGGATGAGAAAGCGATCGAGACCGCTTGGATTTCCAGCCCATCCCCTAAGCGT
>CAYZAF010000289.1:0-7501 GCA_964476435.1 uncultured Syntrophaceae bacterium | reverse complement strand
CTCTTGCTGGCTCGCGGACAGCACGGTTGACTTGGCTGCGCCTATGACGCGGTAGATGTCGTGGGGTTGGCGCTTCTGGCCGTCTACGGTGAGGAGGTCATCCACGCGGATGCCGAAGAGCCGCTCGTTTTCCTCGAGGTACGGTCGGATCAGCTCCCAATCGGCATCGGTAAAGCGGTTAAACTGGCCGCCGTTCAATTGTTCGTCGATGAGCCTTGATTCAGGGTCCCGTACGAATATGGCGCCCCCTGAGGCGAGGGAGAAGATATTGGAGCCGGGATACGGCGTCTCCTGGGGGATCAATCGGCCCCTGTCGTCGAAGGTGATGCCGTTGAGGATCACGAAGCCGCCCCCGTTGTACGGATCGCCCGCCATGAAGGATTCTGCGAGGAAGTCGAGGGCTGTGCCGTTGATGATTACCCTCGGCCGGCCTGCCGCGTTGATGAGGGGCCGGCCTGCCGCGTTGCCGAGGATATATACCTCTCCACCCTTTGCGCCGTACATGAAGGTCTGCCCCACGTCGCCATAGACGACGAGCTTGCCCGATTTGAGGATCTGCCCCAACTGGTCCTGGGCATTCCCGTGGACGTAAATCTCTGCCCCATCGATGCCGGAGGCGAGGTAGTCGCCGGACGAGCCGTAGCAGTCGAGGCGAACACCGCTCGATTGAGGGCCGAAGCCGCAGCCAAGGAAGCGCTGGCCCCGCTGGCCGAAGCAAATGAAATCCCTCCAGCCGAGCACGTACGCATCGGAGATCAGTCTGGCGAACGAGCCCTCTCCCTCGGCCGGAAAACCGATCGCATCTGCCACCAAGACCTTTTCGCCTTTCTTCGGGGCCCGTAAGCTGAGGCGCGACTCATGGTCTACTCTCAGGTATTCGGCCCCCTCGGTTGCACTCATGAGGGGCACGGCGCGAAATACGCGGTCAAGGGTGGCTGATACCATCTGGAGAATGGACCGTCTCCGTTTCGCACCCGTGGGATAGCGGCGGTCGATGAGGCGCGTGAGGAGCTCTACGATTGTTCCCTTATACGCGGGGTCATCACCGAGAGCTTCGAGCGCCTTCAGGGACGATCGTATCCGCTCGTAGTCCCAGGCGAGTATGCCCTCGATAAAGAAACGGAGGAGCCCGTCCGCATCCTGGGAGGAGACTTTGTTTTTCAGCGCTGCCTTTGACGTCGGATCGAGGTCGATCGCTGCCCTGGAGATGCTGAAGTCGTAGGGTGCCTGTTCCCGGGGAATGGTGATCTCCCGCCCGAACTTGTCCGTACAGACCATGGTGCAACCCTTATCGGTTTCCGAAAGGGTGAAGATGAAGGAGCCGCCATCGGTGTAGCTCCCGCCCCTCGCATTCCAGTAACGGTCAGCGATCGTGCCGAACCTCGCGTCTTCAGATGCGAGGCTGTGGAGGGTTGCGTCGATGGCCTGCTTCTCGGAGCAGATCAGGCCCACCTGGAAGTCGCCGTCATGGAGGGCGAAGACCTGGGGCCTGAGCATGGCCGTGTCCGTGATGCCGATGAGCTGATACTTCCGCTCCCCTGGGATGGTGCGGGCTATGATGAAGAACCAAGGCCCGTCCGGAGATCCGTGGATGTGTGTCGCCTGGATCTGGCGGTAGATGAGCTTTTTCCCCTCGGGGAGGTGCTCGAAGTCCATCTCCCCCGTGGGTGCCAGGGCTTCGATGATGTATTCGAGGGGATAGCCGTAGACCCTGTTCAAGAGGTCGAAGACCTGGACCGATACCTCTGTGTCCGTGAGAAACAGGGGGTAGACGTTCCGCTGCTTCAGGTGCTCGGTCACGGAATAGTAGTTCGCGAAATCGCCGTTATGGACGAGGGCCTCGTTCATGCCGATGAAGGGATGTGCGCCCCCAGGGTGCCAGACCCGCCCCTTCGTAGGATAGCGCTGGTGGGCGATCCATACGTAGGCTTTGAACTGCTCGAGCTTGTAGTACTGGGCTACCTGCTCTGCGTAGCCCACCATTTTGAGGATCATCATGTTGTGGCCGTGGGACAGGACAAAGGCGCGCTTCTCCCCAAGAGAGCTGTAGTAGGCGCGGTTCAGGAGGAACGTATTCTGATAGACGAACTCCTCCTCCGCCTTCTGATCGGGCAATTCCTGAAGGCCGCGCTCCTCCTGGAAGCGGGAGAGCACGTCCGGCTTGACGCGGACAAAGTAGCGCTTCACCGCCGGGGGCCTGACCTCGAGGCCCGGCAGGTCGCGAAAGTCGTCGATGGTGTCGAGGAAGCCCTCGTGGTCTACGCGGAAATGGGGTTTGATGAAGGCTTGCTCCAACTCAGGAAGGACCGCATCGTCGAGAAGCGCTATCTGGAGGAGAAAATCTTCTTCCAGTATCTTCTGGCTCACCCCGAGCTGATCGGCCACGAGGCCGACAGCGGCGACGCCGCCCCCCTTTCCGTTCCCCCGGTTGTGCATCTGAACGGAGGGTTCGAAGATGTGGCGGCCCCCTACGGGTATGGTGCAGGCAAAACCGGTGACTCCGCAGCCTCCCTCTTCCCCATCTTCATAAGAGCCCCGAGGCGCGAGGCCCTTGAGGTAGAGCCGGGAGTTCGTGATCAGTTCTGCGTAACGGTGTTCTTTCATGAGCTTGCCCTCAGTCTATTTCCCCTTTGAGGTCCTCCCTCTTGAGATAGTCGAGATGGACAAGGACATCCGTGCGCCCCACCAGCTCGGTGACGCTCCGCATGCGCAATCGGGTGAGGATATCGACAAGCTGCCGACGCCACGCGAGATAGAGATTGACAATGCGCTGCGTGCCCCACTCGACGTCCATGAGGCTGACCAGCTCTTCGTCCGTGGTGGCTATGCCGCGGGCGCACCCGCGACCCGACTCGCACCGGTGGCACCTGATGCACTCGAGCGCCACAAGGTCCGCGGTACCAAGGCAGACGCCGTCCGCCCCGAGGGCGATAGCCTTGGCCATATCATAGGCATTGCGGATGCCCCCGCTCGCGATGACGGTGATCCCGTCCCTGATGCCCTCCTCCTTGAGAAACCGGTGCACCTTGCCGACGGCATACTCGATGGGCATGGCAATGTTTTTCTTCGCGATGTCCGGGGCAGCTCCTGTTCCGCCGTAGCTGCCGTCGAGCTGGATGATGTGAGCCCCTGCGTAGAAGCTCCCCACGGCAACCATATCCACGTCAGTAGGGGTGGAGACCTTGACGGCGACGAGCGTGCGGGGGTTGATCTCTTTGATCCAGTCCACGTGCTTCTTGTGGTCTTCCACGGAATAGACGCTGTGAAAGGGGAAAGGGGAGAAGAGCGCGCTTCCCGGCATCGCCTCACGCATGGCCGCTACCCGAGGCGTCACTTTGTCCCCCAGGAGATGGCCGCCGAGGCCGGGTTTTGCGCCTTGGGCATACTTGAACTCGACGATGCGGACGCGTTTGATCGTCTCTTCCCTCACGCCGAACAGACCGGTCGCGACCTGCGTGATGATGTGGTCGTCATAGGGTTTCAGCTCGTCGGGGTACCCGCCTTCGCCCGTGCAGCAGAACGTATTCAGGGCAACCGCAGCCCTTACCCGGGAGAGCATGGAGACGATGCTCACCGAGCCGAAGGACATGCCGCCGAAATAGAATGGCACGGGGATGGTGACCCTCGGCCGCTCGTCGCCTGACCGGTTCAGCTCGATGGCGGTGGATATGCCCCTAATCGTGCGCTTCGCGCCGTTGGCCTTAGGGAAGACGAGGCGGATCTTGTCGAAGCCCCCGCCCGAGTCCCCGATCTTGTAGTTCAAGTCCTGATAAGGGACCTCACCAGTTTCAGCCATGTGCCACGTGGACAGGAGAAGCTCCGGTGTCCACCGCCTGTCGCCCAGCACCTCTACCGAGGGGTTGAGGCGAACCGTTATTGCCTTCTTAGGGCACGCAGGCACGCAGCAGAACGATTCTTTGAGGCAGGCCTTGCCCAGGCAGAATTGCTCGTTGACCACCCTGGGCTTGCGCGCGCCTTCGCGATATACCTCGTAGGGGCAGAGCTCGACGCACCTGCCGCAGTTGTCGCAGGCGTTGTTGATGAAGACGCGATGTTTTCCTATGGCGTTGCGAAAACGGCTGGGGGTCCGTTTTGCCGTCGGGAACCTGAATGCCTTTTTAGTCGCCATGGGTCAACCCAGTTTTTCCCAGCATCGCGAATTCTTTCTCCAAATCCTCGTAGAACATGGCTCTTCCCATCTCGCCTCTGAGCCGCCTTACCTCGCGCATGCCCATGGCCCCCAGGATCTCGAGGAGCTGGTTGTGCCAGCCTGACAGGAGGTTGCCGATGCGCCGGCTGCCCCAGACAGGGTCGACCGATTCGAGCTCCACCGGGCAGGCGATGTTGTTCGCGCAGCGCTTGCATACGCGGCATTCCATGGCGACGAGGAGCGGTATGTCGCACGTGATGGCGTCTGCGCCGCAGATGATGAGCTTCGCCATGTGCTCTGCCATGGCAACGCCTCCGCCGCCGAGGAGGGTGACGAGGTCGCGCGTGCCCTTCTCTACGAGAAGAAGGTGGATCTGTCGCATCCGGTCCTTTATGAAGACGTTTGTCCCGTTCAGGTCCAGGCCGTGGATATCGGCAGCGAGATGGATGATCTCAGCCCCGCCGACGGTGAGCTCCTCGGCTCGCTCGACAGCATGCTCAGTCATAGGGAGCCGAACGGAGACCACGAGACCCGGACTGTGCTCCTTGAGGAGCACCTGTCTCCGAAGGACATCAGGTGTGTCTGGCAGCTCCGCGAGCCTGATTGCGTCAAGGGGAATAGCAGGGTCCGGCTCCTTGTCGAAATAGACCATGACGTGGTTAAGGAAGGGCTCGAAGCGCCTATCCCACTCGGATGCCTTGACTATGGCAACCGTGTTGAGGGCCGATGCCGCGCGCAGGATCGATTCCCTGATTGAGAGCCCCGGGGGAGAGAAAGGCAGGAGGTCGAAGATCACCGGGAGGGGCAGCTCGACCAGCGGCGGGATAGAGGCGGGCACGCCGTTCTCGAAGCGGAGGGCCTTGACCTTTCGGCCCAGATCCACCGTGGTGCTGATGTATTCGCGGCCATGGATCCCATCCCTCGTGGGGCGGACGATCTCGGACATGTCGGTCCACATGGCGTCAAAGCCCGGGCCTGAAAAGGCGCCGCCGTACCCGGACCCGGAAACGGGGATCTTTCCCGCCTCTGACTGGGACCATAGGTTGGCGATGATGTCAGGGGTGTAGTAGTCGTCTCCGAGTGACTTGAACACAGGGTTGATGCCCTTGTGGATGAGCTTGTTCGGGCAACTCTGCACGCAGCGGAAGCAGTCCCTGCACAGGGTGTCCAGGGAATCGACCATCTGCCGGAGATCGACGCCCCTCTTCTCATAGACCTTGTGGACGCAGTCTTTCTTTACGCAGCGGGCACACCTCAGGCAGCCCTCTTCCCACGCGATCACGCCAGAGCGGGTTATCAACGGAAACCTGTTGGCCGCAGGTTCTGCATGGATGTGATACTTTGCCGGCATCGCTACTCCTTATACGTCGGGCCGAGGCGAGAGTCCTGCTTCTTCGACGAGCGTAGGCACTACCTCCTCCCATTCTATGGCCATGATATGGACGCCGTGCACGCCTTTCAGCTCTTTCAGGGCCCTGATGGTCTCCACTGCGATCTTGATCCCTTCCTGTCGCTGCTCCTTGGCGGGTACGCCTTTCATGCGGGCGATGATCTCATCCGGCACGTCCATGCCCGCCACGCTGTCCCTCATGTATTCGGCCATCCTGATCGACTTGAGGGGCGTTATCCCGCCCAGGATGAAGACCTTGCTGTCGAGGCCTCTGTCCCTCACCTGCGTCATGAACTCGGAGAACCTGGCGAGGTTATAGATACACTGCGTCTGGATGAACTCGGCCCCGGCGCGGATCTTCTTTGCGAGCCGCGCCACGCGATAGCCTTGAGGGTCGCCGAAAGGATTCTCCACAGCGCCGACGAAGAGGGCCGGGTTGGCGTTCAGACGGTCTCCGCCCAGCATGATGCCCTTGTCTCTCATCTGACGGACTGTCTGGAGAAGCTGCATGGAATCCAGGTCGAAGACGCCCTTCGCGCCCTTCTGGTTGCCGAGCGACTGATGGTCGCCGCTCAGGCAGAGTATGTTCCTGATGCCGAGGGCCGAGGCGCCGAGCACGTCTGACTGGAGGGCGATGCGGTTGCGGTCCCTCGTTACCATTTGAAGCACTGGATCGAGGCCCTCCTCCCTGAGGATGGCGCATGCTGCCAGGCTGCTCAACCGGACCACGCCTGTCTGGTTGTCCGTCACGTTGACGCTGTCGACGAAGCCTTTGAGCAGGTTCCCCTTCTTCCTGATCACTTCCGGGTCCGCCCCTTTTGGCGGACCGCACTCGGCGGTGACGGCAAAGTGACCAGCCGCGAGCACTTTTTTCAGCCGGCTCTCGATCATGGCGTTTTCTGATCCTCCCTCACGATTTTCCGCGGTCCCTTGCCCTGGGTTCGCGCCCAGTCAGCCGGCGGCTCGACCTCGTTCATCGCGTCCAGTCTGCCTGTCTCTTCCATGCGGGTGATGATGAGGTGCCAGGCGCAAGGGACATCGGGGTCCACCTCGCAGTGGCCCCCTTTCGACCCGCCGCAGGGCCCGTTGAAGAGCCCCTTGGCGCAGCGCGTTATGGGGCAGATGTCGGCGAAGCGGTCCAGCTTGCAGTCGCCGCACCCCCGGCAGTCCTCGCGCCAGACCCCCTGCTCCATGGTCTCCGCAATAGAGGTGGTGTTGAGAGCCGGAACGATATGTATCTTGGGCAGCACCTCCGCCATGGCCTGGACCCCGGCGCCGCACCCCAGGGAGAGGATCACATCGTATTGATCCACGAGGGGAAAGATCTGATCGATGAACTCATAGACGCACTGCCTGTCGAGGGTGACCTCCTTGACATCGATCGTGCGTCTCGCCTTGCCCGCGTCGAGCCTGAGCTGAGACGCGAGGAGGGCCACCTCCTTTTCCCCTCCTGCGGCACACTCTGCCACGCAGGTGCCGCATCCCACAACAAGGATCCGCCTGTAGGGGGCGCAAGCGGCCTTGATCTCCGCAAACGGTTTTCGTTCAGCCGTTATCATCCTTTGCTCCTTTTATTCGCGCCCTTAGAGGACCTTCATGCCCTGTGCGGCTTCAATCCTAATAGCCCCCGGGCGATCTCATCCATGGACGCAAGGCCTGCCCCCGGAGCCGTGACGAGCTCGAAACAGTCGTCCGATATCCCTACTTCGCGGACCAGAGCCTTCGCAAACTCCAGTCGCTTCCGGGCCCTCACGTTCCCCTGGCCGTAGCGGCATGCCCCTTCGGGGCATGCAACGAGATAGACTTTCCTTGCCCCGGTTTCGAGGGCCTTGAGAAAATGGAGGGCCTCTATCCTCCCACTGCACGGCAGAGGGAAGAATCTCACCTTCGGTCCGAGCTCCTTTTCCAAGGATCGTCTGTTCGCGTCCTGTTCGGGGTCAAGCTGGCGACAAAAGAATATT
>CAYZAF010000288.1:0-3214 GCA_964476435.1 uncultured Syntrophaceae bacterium | reverse complement strand
TGAGGGCGCGTTACCCGTTGACGACTTCGTGCAATGCGACCCGCGGAAGTGGAATGCCCCTCACCCGCGGGTGCCCCGCCTTCCTGTGGTCGGGACGCTCGCGACGTTTCCGTCGAGGTCGAGAGCCACGACCCACAGTCGGGGGTGCCCCGAGCGCAAGCGGTAGCAAGGGGGCGTGGGGGCGGGGACGCTCTCGGCGAAAGAAGGAGCGATAAGCTTTTCTTAGGACGAGGCTGCTAAGAGGAGGTAACGGGTGACACGGCCTAAAGCATAGCATCAAGACGTGCCGAGTGAGTGTGTATAGCACTTCATTTTGCCTGGGGCGTGCAGGCGGGGGATCTCGACGAAGGAAGGATCAAAGAGCTTTTCTCGGAGCGAGGCTTGCGAAGAGGAGGTAAGGGGTGGGAGGCTCATCGAGCACTGCGTTGGAGCGCTCCGAGGGGATCTTGGGCGTGGAACGGCAATCGATTCTGCAAAACGGTTTAGGAGCAGGCAATTGATTCCAACCCCTGAATATGATACAAATTACGATGATAGATCTCGTATTACTCCACCCGCCGAGCGTCTACGACTTCCGCAAGGTCTCGGTGCTCCACGGTCCCATCAGCGATGTCATCCCCTCGACCCCCATCTTCGAGATGTACCCCATTGGCTTTGCGAGCCTCTCCGAGTACCTGGAGCGGTTCGGCCTGAAAGTCAGGATCATCAACGTTGCCTACAAGATGCTGCGGAGCAAAGGGTATGACGCGGAAAAGGAGATCGCCCATATCAGGGCGCGGGCGTTCGGCATCGACCTCCACTGGATGCCCCACGTCCAGGGGGCCCTTGCCCTGTCCGAGCTGGTGAAGAAGCACCACCCCCGGACACCCGTGATCTTCGGGGGCCTATCGTCCACCTATTTCCACCGAGAGCTGCTGGAGCGATACGACACCATCGACTTTGTGGTGCGCGGAGATTCGACCGAGGAGCCCCTCCGGCTCCTCGTGGAGGCAATAAAGGCGGGCCGGCCGCCCCTTGACGTACCGAACGTGACCTTCAGGGAAGAGGGCGCGATCAAGGAAAACGGGATGACCTTCGTGCCTGAAAACCTCGACTACAGCCGCACCGACTACGCCCACATCATGCGAAAGGTGGTGAGGTACAGGGACTTCTCCGGCTACATCCCCTTCATCAAGTGGCCGACATACCCCATCACCGCGATCTTCACGTGCAGGGGCTGCACGTACAACTGCAAGACCTGCGGCGGCTCCCTTTATGCCTTCAAGCACATGACGGGGCGCACCCGTCCGGCATTCAAGTCTCCCCAGCTGCTCGTAAAGGAAATCAGGGAGGTTGCGAGCCACCTCAAGGGGCCGATCTTCATTATCGGCGACTTATTCCAGAGCGGGCCCGAGTATGGCGAGGAGGTCCTCTATCTGCTTAAAAAGGAGCGGATAAAGAACAGCTTCGTCTTCGAGTTCTTCAAGCCTCCAAGTAAGCAGCACGTGCGGATGATGAGCGAGGCTGCCGAGAACTTCAATGTGGAGCTCTCCCCGGAGTCCCACGACGAGAAGGTGCGGCGCGCCTTTGGTCGGCCTTACACGAATGCGGGTATGGAAACCCTCATCGAGAACCTCATCGAAGCCGGGTGCAAACGGATCGACCTTTTCTTCATGACCGGCCTGCCCCATCAGGACTACCAATCGACAATGGAGACCGCGGGCTACTGCGACCAATTGCTCAAGCACCTCGGCCGGTCCAGAGTCACCACGCCCTTCATCTCACCCCTTGCCCCCTTCGTCGATCCTGGCAGCATGGTCTTCGAGTCTCCCGAGGAGCACGGGTACCGGCTTCTCTTCAGGGACGTGGAATCCCACAGACAGGCAATGCTCCAGCCGGGATGGAAATATTTCCTCAACTACGAGACCCAATGGATGAACCGGGACGAGATCGTGGACAGCACCTATCGTTCCGCCCTGGCCCTCAACAAGGTGAAGATGGAGCGGGGCCTCATTACGAGGCAGGTCTTCGATCAGGTGGAGAAGCGGATCCTCTTTTCTCTCGACCTGGTCGAGAAGATCGACGCCGCCATGAACATGGGCACCGTTGAGCGGGAAAGGAGCATAGGGGAGCTGCGCATAGACGTGGAGAAGAACATGAGCACCATAGGAGAAAAGAAAGAGCTCGAGTGGCCCATTGGCATTCTGCGCATGAACTTCTTCAACATCATAAGAACCCTGAGCCAAAGATGAAGGACCTCCTCAGAAAGATACCGAAAGTTGACGATATCCTTAAGGATGAAAGGTGGGGGGCCCTCGCCAAATATCCTCAAGGACTGGCAAAGGACGCCCTGCGCGATGTCCTCGAGGGCTTGAGGGAAGCGATAAAGAATGGCGCCGCTGACGCGGTGCCGGAGACAGGGGCCATCATCGAAGAGGCCGAGAGGCGGATTGTTCAATCCCTTTCCCCCTGCCTGAAAAGGGTGATAAACGGCACTGGCGTGATCATCCACACGAACCTCGGCCGGTCCCCTTTGGCCCGATCCGTCATAGACCGGGTCAAGGCCGCGGCCTCGGGGTACTCAAACCTCGAATACAATCTCGAGGCGGGCACGAGGGGAGACCGCCACCAGCACTGCCTGGCCATCCTCGCGAGGCTGACCGGCGCCGATGGGGCGCTCATCGTCAACAACAACGCGGCAGCAGTGCTTCTTGCCCTGAACACGCTCGCCGAGGGCAGGGAAGTGATCATCGGGAGGGGGGAGCTCATCGAGATAGGCGGCTCTTTCCGCATTCCGGAGGTCATGGGGAAGAGCGGGGCCGTTTTGCGCGAAGTGGGCACGACCAACCGTACCTTCCTCGAGGATTACGAGCGGGCCATGGGCGGGAACACGGGCCTCATCATGAAGGCCCATACGAGCAACTACCGGATCAAGGGCTTCGTCCATGAGACAACGAGCGAGGAGCTCGCCGGGCTTTCCCAAAGGACCGGTGTCCCATTCTTCTATGACATAGGGAGCGGCCTCCTGGCCCCCCTCACCAAAGCCGGTTTTTCCGAGCCCTCGATCGTGGAGGAGATAGAGAAGGGCGTCGGGCTCGTCTCTTCGAGCGGCGACAAGCTTCTCGGCGGTCCCCAGGCAGGCATCGTCTTGGGCCGGAAGGACCTCGTCGATGCCATGAAAAAGAACCCCCTCACCAGGGCCTTGCGGCCGGACAAGCTCACGCTGGCAGCCCTC
>CAYZAF010000287.1:0-8229 GCA_964476435.1 uncultured Syntrophaceae bacterium | reverse complement strand
CTACGTAGGCAACTACAAGGTGAAGGTGAGGCGGAAACCGCGCTATGTCCATGAGGACCTCTGCGTCGGCTGCGCCCAGTGCATCGACGGATGCACTTACAAGGAGGCGCGGTTCCCCGACGAATTCAACATGGGCCTCGGCAAACGCAAGCCGATATACATCCCCTTCCCCCAGGCCACGCCCCAAGTTGCGGTGATCGACCCCGAAAGATGCATCCAGCTCAAGACGGGCAAGTGCAAGAAGACCTGCGCCGAGGCGTGCGACAGGAAGGCCATCGACTTCGATCAGAAGGAAGAGATAGTAGAACTCGCCGTGGGAACGATCATAATAGCCACTGGCTTCGACACCTTCGATGCAACCCGGCTCCCCCAGTACGGATACGGTAAGTACCCTAACGTCTATACGGCCATGGAGGTGGAGAGGCTGATCAGCGCGTCGGGGCCGACCGAAGGTGAGATCGTCACCCGCGACGGCCGCCACCCTCAGAGCGTCGCCATCGTCCACTGCGTCGGCTCCAGGGACGAACACACGAACAGGTACTGCTCCCGAGTCTGCTGTATGTACTCATTGAAACTGGCCCACCTGGTGAAAGACCACACGGGCGCCCAGGTCTACAACTTCTACATCGACATGAGGACCCCCGGCAAGGGTTACGAGGAGTTCTACGACAAGCTCCTCGTGGAAGGCGTCCAGTTCATCAGGGGCCGTGTTGCCGAGGTGACGGACTGGGCGATAAAGCCCGAGGAGGAAGGTAAGCTCGTCGTCAGGGCGGAGGACACGCTGGTAGGGGTGGTGAGGCGCATACCCGTCGATATGGTCGTGCTCTCGACCGGTCTCGAGCCTCAAGCCGACGCGGCCTCCGTTGCCACTCTCTTCGGCATAAGCAGGGGGGCGGACGGCTTCTTCGCTGAGGCCCACGTGAAGCTCCGGCCCGTGGAGACGAATACTGACGGCGTCTTCCTGGCGGGGTGCGCCCAGGGACCGCGCGACATCCCGGATACGGTGACCCACGCGGGCGCTGCTGCCTCAATGGCCATTGCGCTCATGGACAAGAAGGAGGTTACGATCTCCCCGGTGGTGGCAGCTGTGGACGAGAAGCTCTGCTCCGCTTGCAAGACGTGCCTCTCTGTCTGTCCCTATACGGCAATCGCCTATGATGCCTTGGACAACGTCGCGAGGGTGAACGAGGCCCTCTGCAAGGGGTGCGGCACCTGCGTTGCCGCCTGCCCCGCTGCCGCGATTACGGGCCGCCATTTCTCGGACGAGCAGATAGTTGCCCAGATAGAGGCGCTGCTTAGCGAGCCCCGGACAGACGAAAGCCCGAGGGCCGGAGCATGAGCCACCGGCCCTACCTGATATCGAAAAGGAACAATCTGTTTTACGATTCCCTGGAGCCGGGCGAACTCCCCCACGTCTGGGACAGCGACAAACAGGTCTGGAAAAGGGTACCCGTGACGTGCAAAGACCTCCTCCACGCCGCACCGGTGACGGATGAAGAGGCCCACCTCTTCATGGAAATAGGGGGAAAGAAAAACCTGGCGAGGTAAGAGGAAGATGGAAAACGTCATAGTGCTGAGAGAAAACATGCAACGACTCCCCAGGAGTCTCGGGGACAATAATTTCGGCGACGTCATGGTGGTCGGCGGAGGTATCAGCGGCATCCAGGCCTCCCTCGATCTCGGCACCGCAGGCTTCAAGGTCTACCTGGTTGATACTGCGCCGACCATAGGCGGCCACATGGCCCAGCTCGACAAGACTTTCCCCACCAATGACTGCTCCATGTGCATCGAATCCCCGAAGTTCGTCGAATGCAACAGACATCCCAACATAGAGATCATGACCTACGCCGAGGTAGACGGCATAGAAGGGGAAGCGGGAGATTTCAAGGTAAGGCTGACAAAAAAACCCAGGTACATTCGTGCGGACAAATGCACAGGCTGCACCAGTTGCGCGGAGTACTGCCCGGTCGAATACCCCGATCAATTCAATCAGGAGATATCGAAGAACAAAGCCATTCACATCTACTTCCCACAGGCGATCCCCCTCAAGCCTTATGTAGACGAAAGCTGTCTCTACCTCAAGGAGCGTAAGTGTCGTCTTTGCGAGGGGGTGTGTAAGAACAGCGCCATAGACTTCACCCAGACGGGCGAGAAGCTGGAGGTAAAAGTGGGCGCCGTCATCCTGGCGCCAGGCTTCGAGCCGTTCGATCCCAGAGTCAGAGCGGAGTATCGCTACGGGGAGTTTCAGAACGTGGTAGCCAGCCTTGATTACGAAAGACTGCTCTGCGCCACGGGTCCCTACGAAGGCGAGATACTACGTTCATCCGATAAGAGGCATCCCCACAACATAGCCTGGCTCCATTGCGTCGGGTCGAGGCAGGTGCTTCCGGGAGGCAACAGCTATTGCTCGGCCGTCTGCTGCACCTATACCCAGAAGCAGGTGATCCTGACAAAAGACCATGACAGCGATGCCAGGTGCACGATATTCCACAACGACATCCGCTCCTATGGGAAGGATTTCGAGCGTTTCTACCAGAGGGCGGAAAAACTTCCGGGGGTCCGGTTCATCAGAAGCTACACATCGATAGTAAAAGAGGACCCGGAAACGCAAAACGTTACCGTAAGGTATTCGACCGCGGGGGAAGGTGTGAAAGAGGAAGAATTCGACATGGTCGTGCTATCCGTCGGGTTGAACCCTCCCCGTGATTTCAAAGACCTGGCAAGGAGGTTCGGCGTGGATCTTAACGCCCACGGGTTCTGCAAGGTCAACCCTTTCAATCCCATGGAGACGTCGCGCCCGGGTATCTTCATAAGCGGCGCCTTCCAGGGTCCTCTCGACATCCCCGAGTCGGTGGTGACCGGATGCGGCGCCGGCTCCCAGTGCGGCGAACTTCTTAACTACAGGAGGGGGAATCTTTCCAAGGAAAGGGTATACCCGGAGGAAAGGGATGTCTCGAAGGAGGAGCCCCGGATAGGCGTCTACGTGTGCCATTGCGGGGCCAATATCGGGAGGATCGTCAATGTCCCCTCCACGGTCGACTACGCCCTGACGCTGCCGAATGTCGTCCACGCCGAAGAGAGTCTTTTCATATGTTCCACGGAAGCCGCTGCAATGCTGGCGAAAGACATCAAGGAGAGAGGCCTCAATCGCGTGATTGTCGCCGCCTGTACCCCCAGGACGCACGAGCCGCTGTTCCGAGACACTCTCCGGGAAGCGGGGATCAACCAGTATTACTACGACATGGCGAACATCAGGGAACATTGTTCCTGGGTCCACTCGAAAGAGAAGGAAGAGGCCACCGAAAAGGCGAGAGATATCATCCGGATGTCGGTGGCGAGGGCTTGCCGTCTGGAGCCTTTGCAGGAGTTCGACCTGCCCGTCGACAAGAGGGCCCTGGTGGTTGGCGGAGGCGTGGCCGGCATGACGTGCGCCCTCTCCATAGCAAACCAGGGCCACGACGTGTACCTGGTGGAGAAGGAGGGAAGCCTCGGCGGAACAGCGCGGAAAGTGCACTACACCCTGGAGGGATTGGATGTCCAGGCATATCTTCGCGATCTGATAAAAAAGGTGTATCGCCATCCCCTGGTGCATGTCTATACAGATGCTGCCATTACCGGCGCCTCCGGCTATGTCGGGAATTTCGTCACCACGGTGAAGTCCGACAGGGGCGTGGCGGAAATAAAACATGGCGCTGCCGTCATCGCGACGGGCGCAGAAGTATACAAGCCCACAGAATACCTCTACGGTCAGGACGAGAGGGTCGTGACGCACCTGGAACTGGAGGACAAGATCGCGCAAAGGGACGAAAAGGTCGCGGGCGCCCGGAGCGTAGTAATGATCCAGTGCGTCGGCTCCCGGTGCGAGGAGAGGAACTACTGCAGCAGGATATGCTGCAGCGAGTCCGTAAAGAACGCTCTGCTGCTCAAAGAGAGGAACCCTAATATGGATGTCTACGTCCTCTTCAGGGACATGAGGACCTATGGGTTCAAGGAGGATTATTACCGGGAAGCCGCAAACAGGGGTGTGATGTTTATCCGCTACGAGCCGGAAGAAGCGCCTCTCGTGGAGCCCGGCGAGGCAGAGGATGGGAGGCCGGTCCTGAAAGTAACCGTGACGGATTTCGTCCTGGGGAAAAAGCTTGAATTGGAAGCCGATATCGTCGCCCTGGCGGCAGCGGTGATCCCCTCTGCAGACAGGAAGGAAATAGCCGGGCTATTCAAGGTCACTTTAGGTCCGGATGAGTTTTTTCAGGAGGCCCATGTCAAATTGAGGCCCGTCGACTTCGGGGCAGAAGGCGTCTACCTCTGCGGGATAGCCCACTATCCGAAGCTTATACCTGAAGCGGTCGGCCAGGCTTACGGCGCCGCGGGCCGGGCCTTGACCCTCCTGGCGAACGATACGGTCGTCGCCTCCGGCTCCGTCTGCGCAGTGGACGAGGATAAGTGTATCTCCTGCGGCGCGTGCATTGCCGCGTGTACTTATGGCGCCGTAGAGTTTTATGAGTCGCCCGCCGGCAGAAAGGCCAGGGTCACCCCCGTCCTGTGCAAGGGCGACGGCCTCTGCAACCCGAAATGCCCGACCGGGGCCATTTCATTGAAGCACTATACCGACGAGGAGCTGACGAGCCAGATCGCCGCAGCGGCGCCACAGGAAGAGACGGATCAGCAAATCGATGCCGTGGCCCGAGAGTCGAGGTAAGCCTGAGAATCAATAAGACCAGGATAACCAAGGAGGTTGGGAAGATGGGGAGAGTCTTCAAGCCAAGGATACTAGGGATCATATGCAACTGGTGCTGCTACGGAGGGGCCGACCTTTGCGGCGTCTCGCGTTTTCAGTACCCTCCCTACATAAGGCTCATAAGGGTGATGTGCTCCGCCAGGGTCGACCTGGCCCACATACTTCTTGCCTTTTCCACAGGACAGGATGCTATGTTCGTAGGCGGTTGCCATCTCGACGATTGCCACTACATCACGAACGGAAATTACGACGCCCTGAGCGTGGTAACCATAACGAAGAAATTGCTGGAGCACATAGGGGTGAACCCCGACCGGCTGAGGCTTGAATGGGTCTCCGCGGGCGAGGGAATCAGGTTCGCCAACATCATGAACGAGTTCGGCAGGCAGGTGGAGGAACTTGGACCGCTTGGAAGAAGCGAAGGTATTGACAGGCGCATATTGCAGACCAGGCTCGAAGCGGTCAAGAAGCTCGTCCCCTATATCAAGCTGGTGCAAACGGAAAGGCTTAAGCCCCCCCGGAGCTTACGGGTGCCGGGAGAGCAGGAAGAGCGCTATGATAGGTTCTTCAACAGCGACGAGGTGAACAGAATATTCAGGGAAATGATTTTCGACAAGCTCGCAATCTCCCAGATCGTCTCTCTGCTCAGGGAAAAGCCCCTGTCGACGGCCGAGATCGCAAAGATCATGGGCCTCACGCCTTCGGAGGTATCGAGGTATCTGGCTAGCTCATCGAGACAAAGGCTCGTGCACTACGACGAGACCGAGAAGCGCTATGCCCTGGCTTGAGGAATGACCATGGACAGACACTGCAAATGGCAGGAGAGTAAAGTGGTCATTATGGCAAAACACTCTCATCGTTTTGTAGAAATGTTTGATGGTTTTTTGGGGTATGGCCTGGATAGGGAATCGAATGAAAACACGGTGCAGGTATACCTTCAGAAATTCTCAGATGACGATTTGATGGAAACAATTTTGAAACGGATGACTGCCGAAGATTTATTTGAAGTATTTGATATCACAAGTAGAATGCTGAAGAAGTATCTCACCGAGACCGAATACCATGAATTGTTTCTGAAGGCGGAAACGAGGGATGCAGGGAATGACAGACTCTGATCCGCGAGGAAGGTTCAAGGGCTGTGGCGGAGATGACAACCTCCGAGAGAACGGAACGGCATTTTCGGACCGCGGCCCCTTCCTGGCGGCAAGACTGCTGGCATTCATCTGTCCGCCGCTGGAGGCGCCCTTGAATACTTCCGGATGATCTCAGCCTAGCCGCGAAGTAGAGGAGGTTGCGGAGTCTCCGGGACCTTTCGCGTCCGGCTTCCGGTTCACGGGACGAGCGGCCTTCACCGGGTTAGGCCCCAAGCCTCTTATCTTCTCCGTAATCTCACGGGCTGCTTGTGCAAATTGAGTTCCCATGGCGGAGGACATATTGTACATACCCACTCTTTCGCCGCCTATACCGCACTCGTCGAGCACGCAGCGCAGGTATTCAACGCGTTTCTTTGCCCTCAGGTTACCCACCTCGAAGTGGCAGTTTCCTTCCAGGCACCCGAAGGCGAAGACGCCGTCAGCGCCCGCTTCAAGCGCCTTCAGGGCGTGAATAATATCGAACCTGCCCGTGCACGGTACCTTCACGATCTTTACGTTCGCGGGATAAGAGAGCCGCATCGAACCGGCCAAGTCGGCCGCCGCATAACTGCAGTACTCGCAACAAAAGGCGATGATCTCAGGTTCAAAAGGTTCCATCGGTGTTTCTCCTTTCGCTTATGTAACGTAGTCAGTTTAACGTCCAAGCCCCGGGAGTCTTCAAAACCGCACGGCTTAACGGCGGCATCAACTCACGAGCATCTCTCCTTTCGGGTCATGCCTGAAGCGGCCGATTACCCAATAGTCCAGCGAAACCCGTAGCGCTTCGCTAGCGAAACGCTCCATGCTGTCTTCGCTCAAGGCGATGAGCAGCCCGCCCGACGATTGCGGATCGAAGATAAGGTCGAGGGGGAACCCTCCGATCTTCGATTGCACGTAAGGGGTGTAGAAATCCCTGTTCTTGTAGAACGCGCTGGGGAGGAACCCCTTGGCGGCCAACCCTTCCGCTTCCGGGAAGTAAGGCAGCTTGTCAGAGTAGACCTCTACTCCCAGGTCATCCTTTATCATCTCTTTCAGATGGCCGGCCAGACCGAACCCGGTGACGTCCGTCGCAGCATGGGCGCCCGCGGATAACATGACTTCGGATCCCTTGCTGTTAAGGGTAGCCATGACTGCGATCAGGCGATTCTCCGTCTCCCGTGAAAGAAGGTTGCCTTTCATGGCAGTGACCAGGATACCGGTGCCGAGAGGCTTTGTGAGGACAAGAAGGTCGCCCGGCCGCGCGCCCTCGTTCCTTACGACCCTTTGCGTGTGGACGAGGCCCGTCACCGAAAGCCCGTACTTGATCTCTTCGTCGTCAACGCTGTGACCCCCGAGAAGGCTTGCCCCCGATTCTGCGACCTTGTCGATGCCCCCTTTCAGAATCTCCCGCAATAGATCGTTACCGAACTTCTTCGGAGAGAAGCAGACGATGTTGAGAGCGGTTATTGGTCTGGCGCCCATGGCGTAAATGTCGGAGAGGGCGTTGGCGGCGGCGATCTGACCGAATCGGTAGGGATCGTTTACCACGGGGGTGAAGAAATCGACGGTTTGAACGAGCGCGAGGTTGTCAGCGATCCTGTAAACCCCGGCATCCTCGAAGCCCTTCATGCCGGTAATGACGTTCTCGTCTTCCGGAATGTCGATCCCGCAAAGCATTTCCGAGAGGTCGCCGGGGCCTATTTTTGCCGCGCACCCGCCGAAGCGGGTATGATGGGTGAGTTTTATATCCAAGATCGCCTTCTTTCTCGATCCGTATCTACTCTTCCACAAGTGCTTATGAAAGAGGCCCAACGAATCGACGTTCACCGCCAGCCGTACGCCGGCAGCATCAAGGAAACCTTGGAGGGACCTAGAAGGAGCCTGCCGGAAGGATCTGCTCCATTGCCGGACGCATGGAGGCGATAGCGTCGGCACCGCCCGGTGCCGCCGTCCAGTTTCATGTACGTGTGTTAAACATCGTCCTTTTCCAGTCTTCGTTTTTCATTCATAGGCTGCATAACTATATACCGAAGAGTTGCATAAAAATCAACTGAAAGAAGCGCGCTTCCCTTTCGTTTGACTTGCGAGAGCGACTGAGGTATATTCGCTTCATGCATTGGTCGTCGATTCTATTTTCGAAGAGGTGCACGATGGGTCCGTCTTCCCGGTGAGGGGCCAATATTGGCCCTGAAAGGCCTAGGTTAGGCCTTCAGCCGAGCGGTGGGAGAGGGATCGAGCGTCGTCGCATCGTGATGCCCACCTAGTTCTTCCCTGCTCCCTTTCTCTCTCCTTTCCGCGACAATTATTCGAAGCATCTGAAGCCCCTACGGCCGATTTTGCGTCAGCGCAGGATGCGGTGCCAGGGCTTCACGCAGGTGCGGC
>CAYZAF010000286.1:0-1593 GCA_964476435.1 uncultured Syntrophaceae bacterium | reverse complement strand
TCCTCGAGGAGCTTGAAATTCTCAGGGGCCCTCATGCCGTGACCGCCGGAGACGATGATGTCAGCCTCGGTCAGATCGACCTTTGCCTTCGTCTTCTCCTCTATCCGGAGGACTTTCGTCCTCTTCTTCTCCGGAGGGATGGCTGCCTGCCTCGTGAGGAACTCGCCTGCGGCGCTTTGCGGCTCTCCAAGGGGAAAGGTATTCGGCCTCACCGTAATCACGGCGGGATAGGAGGCAAAAGAGATCTCCGCCAGTACCTTGCCGCCGTAAATAGGCCGCACGCAGGTCACTGGCTCATCAATCCACCCGACGGCAGTCACGTCGGAAGCTATGCCTGAATCGAGAAGCACCGCCACTCTGGGCATGAAATCGCGGCCTATTCTCGTGGCCCCCGCGACGATGATACGGCTGGCAGCCTCTTGGGCATAGTCTGAAAGGGCCTGGCTGTAGCTTTCAGCGGTGTATGACTCGAGCGCCGGATCAGTGATGTTGACGACCTTCGGCGCGAAGCGGAGCAGCTTGTCCCTCGCCATTGCCGACATGGGCCCGAGGACCACTGCTTCTACGTCGCAGCGCTGCGAGGCTGCGAGTTTCCCTGTCTCGCACAAAACCTCCATGGAGGCCTTTCTCGCCTCGTCCGCTCTCAGTTCCACGAATACGAGGATCTTTTCCATGCGGCCCCTACGCCCCCTCTATACGACCCTTTCCACATCCACGAGGATCCTCGCTGCCTCGATGGCCGCATCCGGCGGCTCTCCCGGAATGAGCCTTACCTCCTGCCTCTTCCTGGGGGCAAGGTATCTCTCGACCCTCACCTTCGAGCCGGACAAGCCGATTTCGCCGGCAGCGAGGCCGAGATCAGCGGGTGTCGCCTTTGGCACCGCAGCCCTCATAGCCTTCATGACGCGGGTAACCGGCGCTACCCTCGGTTCGTTGAGCCCTTTTTCCGTGGTGAATATTGCGGGGAGCATGATCTCGATCACCTCCCTGCCGCCTTCGCTCTCGCACTCTGCCAATGCCCTGTCCTTGTTGATATCGAGCTTCACAATGCCCCCCACGTGGGGGAGGTCGAGAAACTGGGCAACCATGGGCCCCACTTCTCCCCGGTCGTCATCCATGGCCTGTTTTCCGCAAAGGATGATATCGAAAGGCTCCTTTGATACGGCCCGGCTCAAGGCGAGGGCAGTGCTCCAGCCGTCTCCTTCGAGAAACGCGTCATCCTCGAGGAGGAGCGCTTCGTCGGCGCCCATGGCGATGCCCGTTCTCAACACTTCGATTGCCTTTGGGCCGCCCAGGGTGACCACGCGCACCTTTCCTCCATGTTTTTCCTTGATTCTCAGGGCTTCCTCCAGGGCCATCTCGTCAAAGAGGCTCGCCGAGAACTTCTGTTCGATCTCGAGGCTCCTTTCGTCTTCCCGTATCTGCACAAAGGCCTCTGGGTCGGGAACCTGCTTCGCGAGCACGACAATATTCATTGGAGTGCCTCCTTCTTTCGAGAACCGCTGCCGAAAACGACGAATGGGTCCGTGGACATTTTTTTGTACCACATAACGCGGCGCGATTCCACCTTTGTTGCGGCGGACCGACTCCGGG
>CAYZAF010000285.1:0-3205 GCA_964476435.1 uncultured Syntrophaceae bacterium | reverse complement strand
TTGACAAGCAGATTCCAATTATATACCACTATCCCTCGTGCATGCAAACAAGCACAAAGTCATCGCGATTCTCGGCTCCACGTGCACGGGGAAGTCGGACCTTGCCCTCTGGCTGGCAGCAAAAATCGGCGGAGAGATTGTAAACGCCGATTCCATGCAGGTGTACCGTGATTTTGACATTGGGAGCGCGAAGCCGGATCGCAGGGCCCGCGCTGAGATACCCCACCACCTTATCGACGTGGCAGCGCCTGACGAGGAGTTCAACGCGGCCGACTTTCAGAAGGCGGCGGACAGTGCTATAGGGGAGGTCTGGTCGGGGGGCAGGACCCCGCTGGTGGTAGGCGGCACGGGTCTCTACTTGCGCGTCCTGTTCCACGGCCTTTTCCCTGTCCCGATAGACCATTCCTTGCGAGACCGCCTGCGAAAGCGCTATAGGGAAGATCCCTTTCGCCTGTACGAGGAGCTGAAAGCGCTCGATCCGAAGTACGCCTCGAGCATCAGCCTCCGTGACGGCGTGAGGATCGTAAGGGCCCTGGAAGTCTCGTACGCCTCGGGTGAGACCATGTCGCAGTGGCAGGAACGCCACGGATTTCGAGAACAGAGGTACGACGCGTACAAGGTCGGCCTTTCGGTCGGGCGGCAGGAGCTGTACGAGAGGATCAACCAGCGGGTCGAGCGGATGCTCGACGAGGGGTGGGTCGCAGAAGTAGAAGGCCTCATGAGGGCGGGCTACGACACATCTCTTAAGCCATTTCGGAGCATCGGCTACCGGGAGATCGTGCTCTACCTCCGGGGCCACCTGCCGTATGCGGCGATGGTCGATCGGATCAAGAGGGAGACGCGCCACTACGGGAAGCGACAAATTACTTGGTTTTCGAGGGAGAAAGATATACATTGGTACGATTATCCGGGGGACCGGGACAAGGTTTTTGAGGAGGTGGAGAGATTTCTGAGCTGAGAGAGCTTGAGCGCATCCTGGAGGCTATTTTTTTTTCCGCGTCAAAGCCGATAATACTTAGGAAGCTGGAGAAGGGTCTTCCAGAGTTCACGACCCTGGAGATCGAATCGGCCCTTCGCCGCCTGAGAGAGGCGTACGCCGCTCCTGATAGGGCAGTGGAAATCGTCGAGGTTTCCGCGGGCTATCAACTGAGGACGAAGCCTGACTACAAGGAATGGGTAAGACGGTTCGTCAGAGAGAAGGATGTCGGATTGACGAGGGCGGTACTCGAGACGCTCGCGGTGATCGCGTACCGGCAGCCCGTTGCCAAGAGGGAGATCGACCGCTTGAGGGGCGTCGATTCGATCAGGTCCGTGAGGGTGCTCCTCGATCGAAAGCTGGTCGAGATCGCCGGCAGGAATGAGGAACCGGGCAAACCTATGGTCTTTCGGACCACGAGAAGATTCCTTGAAGTTTTCGGCCTTCGTGACATCGGCGACCTGCCCACCATAAAGGAGCTGGAGGCGCTGGAAAAGTAGGAGGCTCCCATGGATATCTCGGAACTGCTCATCTTTGCCGTAAACAACAAGGCGTCTGACTTGCACGTGAGCGCCGGCGAACCCCCCCTTGTGAGGATACACGGAGAGATACGCAAGATCGAAGGGCCTGCCCTTGAGAAGGACGCGATCCACCGCATGATCTACGATATCCTCAACGACCAGCAGCGGAAAACGTACGAGGAATTCTTCGAGATAGACTTCTCCTTTGCCCTGGGGGAGTATGGCAGGTTCAGGGTCAACGTGTTCAAACAGAACCGCGGTGACGCTGCTGTCTTCCGGACGATCCCCAACCGGATCCCCACCTTCGAAGAGCTGGGTCTTCCCAAGGTCCTCATGGACCTCTCCCGGCTCGAGAAGGGGCTCGTCCTCGTTACGGGTCCGACAGGCAGCGGGAAATCGACTACCCTTGCCGCCATGATAGACCTCGTCAACACGGAGCTCAAGGGGCACATCATCACCATCGAAGACCCCATCGAGTTCGTCCACTACAGCAGGAGCTGCCTCGTGAACCAGAGGGAGCTTGGACCTCACACGCACAGTTTTGCGAACGCCCTGAGAGCCGCCCTCCGTGAAGATCCCGACGTGATGCTCGTCGGGGAAATGAGGGATTTGGACACCATATCGCTTGCGCTGACCGCTGCGGAGACCGGCCACCTCGTCTTTGCGACACTCCACACGAGCGGCGCTCCAAAGACGATCGACAGGGTGGTCGACGTGTTCCCGGCGGCCCAGCAGAACCAGGTGCGCTCCATGCTCTCTGAATCCATCCAGGCCATTGTCACGCAGGCCCTTTTCAAACGGAGGGACGGCAGGGGCAGGGTGGCTGCCTTCGAGATCATGACCGGCACGCCCGCAATAAGGAACCTCATAAGGGAGAACAAGATCGCCCAGATCCCGTCTACGATGCAAACGAGCAGGGGCATGGGCATGCAGACGATGGAGAGCTCGGTGAAAGACCTCATGGCGAGGAACCTCGTCACCCAGGAAGAGGTCTCCTTCTATCTGCCAAAAAACTAGGAAGAAGGTGAGCCATGGCCGTCATTCTCAAGGAATTGCTCCGATACATGGTGGATACCAACGCTTCCGACATCTACCTCACCGAAGGGATTACCCCCATGTTCAGGATCGAGGGAACGGTCCAGCCTTATGGGGAAACGATCCTCACAGGCGCCGATACGGCGGAAGTAGCAGAGGGGATAATGAACGAAAAGCAGCGGAGGATCTTCGCTGAAGAGCACGAGATGAACCTGGCCCTCCACTTTCCCGAACTGGGCCGGTTCAGGGTGAATATCTTTGTCCAGCGCGGATATGTCGGCGTCGTCCTGAGACAGATCAAGATAGAGATAAAGGGCATCGACGAGTGGGGCCTGCCGCAGATCCTCAAGGACATCGTCATGACCAAGCGCGGCCTTGTCCTCGTCGTGGGCGCCACTGGCAGCGGAAAGTCGACGAGCCTCGCAGCCATGATAGATTACAGGAACGAGCACGAGCAGGGACACATCATTTCCATAGAGGATCCCATCGAATTCATCCATACCCACAAGAAAAGCGTGGTGACCCAGCGGGAGGTGGGGTTCGACACGATTTCCTTTCGCAACGCCCTGAAGAACATGCTTCGCCAGGCGCCTGACGTCATCCTCATCGGAGAGGTGAGGGACACGGAAACCATGGAAGATGCCATCACCTTTGCCGAGACAGGCCATCTCGC
>CAYZAF010000284.1:0-8806 GCA_964476435.1 uncultured Syntrophaceae bacterium | reverse complement strand
TGCCCTAGCAGCACGCCACGGCTGTACCTGCCATGGCCAGAAACATTGAGAAGGTCGCGGTTGCTAAGAAAGGAAATCTAAACCTCATCCCTCTCCCCCTTTCCCCTTCACCCAGCATAAGCCGGTACCATACACCAGTGTGAGTGTATCACACTGTTATACAACATGTCAAGACTTTTCTTTTGTCTCAGACAAAGAGTCCCCGGCCTGGCGCGCTCATCTCAGCGGTTCTTGTGCCCCTCCAGACGCCCTGTTGCCCACGCCTTCCGTGGGGCCGCCACCAGGCTCCCGCCACCACTCTCCCCAATGATCGTGACGGCGGAAGCGACCGCCATGACGATGGGAAAAGCCCTTTTTGAACCGGGGTCCGTAGTGCTGGGAAGGGCCTTGATGGCCGAACCTGCCGAAGAGAAGCTTGGCGAGCAGAAGCAGGCCAAAAGCCTGCCAATAGGTAATCGGCCGGAGTCCGAATATGGCAGGCATCAGCAAGTTCCACAGCCATTTTACGGCAAAGCCGAAAATGAGGGCGAACAGGGCCGCGACAATAAAGCCGAGAAAAACGTATGCAAGAACGCGGATGATCTTCCATCCCGTTCTTCCCTTTCGAGTGCATTCAGGCTTCTCTTCGTTCATTGGGCGTACCTCCCCTGTTCAATCTTTGAATTCTTTGAGTGACTCCCTGACCTTGGCGATAGCGCGGGACTTTCGCGCCAGTAGGGTCCCGAGAGGGATCTCCCATTCAGCGGAGAGTTCCCGGAACGTCCGGCCGTTCATCTCGGTTTCGATGACCACTGCCTTCTGGTCTTCGGGGAGATCGTCTATGGCCTTGAGGACTTTCCTTCTGAACTCCGCTCGGGTGACCTCTTTTTCAAAATTGAGATCGCCTTCTTGAAGCATGTACGCCACGGAACCGTTGCCCTCTTCCTCGTCAGACTCGTCAAAAGGGATAAAGTACCTCCGGCTTCGGAGATAATCGATCACCCGGTGTCGCAGGGACTGGTAAACGTAAGCGGAGAGGCTTTCGATGGGCTCGAGCACGTCCGTCCTGCTCAGGAGGTTCAAAGCCACGTCCTGTACGATGTCCTCCCCGTCCCTGTCGGCATTGTCGTCAATGAGACGGCGCACGTACCGGACCAGCCGGTCTCGCTCAGAGACGAGGAACTCGGCGATAGACGCCTTTCGGGAAAATGCGCTCATGCCTTGTTGAGACGTTTGCGGGGAAAAGATTATTGCCGCCGGCCTTTAGATTTTGTCATGGGCCCTTTGAGGCGCACGAAATCGAATACGATCTTGGCGCTCCCGGTGATGCCGGCCACGCTTGAGTCTATGCTCAGGTGATAGTTCCCGGCGTCCGTCCATGAGACTCCAACCATGTCCTTGATGAACCTGGACCTCCTCCTGTCCGACTCCTCTATTGCGGCCCGAGCTTCAACGGGATCGGCAATATTCTGCACTTTCATCAACTGCTGTACCCTGTGTGCGACGGGTGCATAGATGAAGACGTGGACAGCTTCCGGTCGGCCCCTCAGCACGTGGAAGGCGCCCCTTCCTATGATGACCGCGTCGTGGTCATCGACGATCCTGCTAATGATCCTGCTCTCAAGCTCGAAGAGGTCACGATCGTAGACCGGCCTTTCCGCGGGCGGCAAATAGGGGTGTTCCGGCGTCCCCAGAGAGAGGACGTTCACGAGCCTCTCGACGAGGCTCGAGGACCTCTCCTCGTATGCCTCGAGCACTGTATCGTCCTTCCCCAACTCTTTTGCGGCCTGACGGAGGATTTCACGGTCCACCAGCGGGATCCCCAGCTCCTTTGCCACCTGCTCTGCAACGTACGACCCCCCGCTCCCGAGCTGCCTCGAAACCGTCACCACGGTGCGCTCCCTCTCCATTCAATCCTCCAGACTTTTTCCCGCCGATAAGGCTATGTTACACCACTTTTTCTCCGGTTGGAATAATAACCCGCGAGCATCTCGCACCGTACGAGATCGGCTTGCCATGCATGGGGCGGCTTAAGAGCCCATTTCCTTCTCCAACAGGAAGATCCGGGACGGTCTTTCGCTACTGTTGCCATACGTCAATGAGGAAATTCGACTGAATCAGGCATGGCGAACTGACTGTATGAAGAAACAGCCCACCAGAACGAAGGTGCCAATGGGGGACAGCCAGGCAGGCACCTCGAGGCGGAATCCGTGGGCGACCATCAAGATCCCGAGGAGGAGTGCCGAGTACATGGCGCCGTTTTTCAAGTAGACGTAGCGCCTGATCCGCCCCGCACCGTGGTACGTGAACTGCCTCACCACGATTGCCCCAATCCCGTTGCCGACGAGGATCAGGGGTACCGAGAGGGTGAAGGCGAAGGCGCCCACAATCCCATCGATGGAAAAAGTCAAGTCGATTACCTCGAGATAGAGGATTTTCCCTATATCAGAGAGGCGCCGCTCGCCGCTCAAGAGGAGCTGCTCCTGCTCCTCTGCGTGAGCCTTGAAGCCGTGCGTCACAAAGAAAGCCGTCGACCCCATGACCGCACCGAAGGCAAGCATCGGGCCTCTGCCCAAGGCAAGGCGCACGATGACGGCGAGGGTGATCGACGCGAAGGCATAAAACCAGGCGCCCTGACGGGCAATGAAACGTTCCAGGGGAAGGCCAAACTCCTTGGCCTCAAGGAATATCCAGTGGAGAAAAAGAAATATAAAGAAAACGCCCCCTCCCATGAGCAGCACGGGGGAGCCTGTCTGAATGGCCTGGGCAGCCTTGGGATTACCGGTGAGGCTCGCGGCGAAGGCCTGCCACGGACCTAAACCTGGTGTCGCCATCCAGACGATGAGCCACGGTAGTACTCCCCGGACGGCGAACACGGCGAACAAGATTCCCCAGGTGAGGAACCATCTCCTCGCCCTCGGCGAGGCATCACTCAGAGTTTCCGAATTGATGATAGCGTTGTCAACGCCGGTGATCGACTCGAAAAGGGCGAGGCCGCATATGATCAATACTGCGGGGATGACGTGCATGGGTCCTAAGGCACCCCTTTATCCCTCCCCCTCCTCACGCCTTCCTGCATGTAGAATCCCACCGCATAGAACCCCCCCAACTCTTTGGCGTATTCGAAGGGGTTCCTGTCTTCCGGGACCATGTGGAGTCTCGCCTGTGAGGGCGCAGGTATATCGAGGAGAGGAATTTCTGCCTCCCTCACCCCGGTAACGATGACGCTGATATGGGTCCCGTCCCTTTCCAAAGGGATTAGATACGCCCTCCCTTGATGATCGTACCACCCTACCAACTCTATGTGGTCCCAATCGAGAACCATGCCCCATTATACCGGTTTTGCATTCCGGAAGATAGGTTTTTTCCGTTAAGGCTCCAAGGAGCGCCAAGGCAGGCAGAATAAGGTTCAGCCACCGGCCAAGGCGGCCGGTGGCTGAGTTAGGGAAATGGGTTCTCCCCCCGATGGGATCGGGAGGATGGGATAGGGTATAGTAATCTCTGCAAAGGAAATGCCACAAGGGGATGAACTACAAAAAAGGCCTGGCGACGCCGTTTTCTAGCAATCCGAAAGGGGTAGACATGTCTGGAAAACCTGACAAAACTGTCGACAATACCTTCGGAATTCGACATTCCCTAGGAACAAAGATAGAACAAAGGAAGAAAAACCCATGCCTCGTTGATGATATGCCTTTCGAGGCATGTGGGTTCGCGAGGGACCGTATACGGGGCATTGCTGCATGCGTCACGGCCCCTTCCCCCTCTCCGGCCTCAGGCGGCGCATGACCGGCCTGCCCGCATACCCAGGCTCAAAAAAGCGGTCAATCTCCGACAGGCAGGCGCCGATGGCCACGACCGATGGCAGAATCACTCCCATAGGTCCGAGGTGCCTGTAACAAAAACAGCCGAAGATCACGGCCACGATCGATAAGAAGCAGAAAAGATGCAGCAACTTGCGGCGATAACGGGCAAACATATGCGCGAGCTTAGATGATGGCATCTTCATGGTCTCTCCTGGATATCGCTGTGCGGGCTCAGCTGCAGTTATCGCCTTCTCCCATTGCAACTTAAGTGCCGCCTCGTCTCGCGCGTCTACGGGGCAATTGCGCGCGGCCGGCATTAGGGCTATTTGCGAGGTCTGGTGCCTTTTGTTAGCCCCACGACGACGCAAGCGTACGGCAGGGGTGAGAGCGACGTTTCTGTCGATCTCGCCCCCTTCCCTCGACAATTCTTCCCCTTGTCATGCTCGTTTTGGTTCTTCGTCCGCCTTCTATATCCATCGGGTCGCCTTCTTGTGAACCGTTGCGGTGGCGTTTCCTGTTTTCTTTGCGGCGGCCCATGCCTGTCCTGAAGGTCGGCAAGGAGGCAGACTAGACTGGGGAAAAACATATCTTCAGAATCTCGACTCATTGAAGCTCCCCGCCCACAGGGCGGGGCTTGCGAAAGCGCTCCCGGTCAAAAACGTTTGTCAAATCCACCATGCTCTTATAGACTGTACTACAGGCGGCAGATGCCTCTCTCTGTCCAAAATAGACATGCCCAGACAGGAAGCCAAAGGCGCACTCCTTGCCCTTGCGAGCGCCGCTCTCTACGGCATTTTCCCGGTGGCGGTGAACCGCGGTTCCCGCCACATCCTGCCTTTGACTTTTGCGGCAATCGCCACGCTCCTTGCCGCCCTAGGCTCGCTCATCTATACGGCGCTCACCGGTAAGTTGCACGAGTTGAAAAAGAGGGACGCCTATTCCTCGCTGCTCATGGTCACCTTGTGCATCGTCGTTGTCCCCTATATCCTGTTCTTCGTCGGCTCGAGCAAAACATCGGGGATCAACACGTCGCTTCTCTTGCTCTCGGAAGTCTTCTTTACCCTTCTGTTCACCCCCCTGATCGGGGAGAAAACCACGGCCGAGAAGCTGGCCGGCGCCCTTTTAGTCTTCATCGGCGCGATGTTGATTCTCTACAATGGAAAACTCCGGCTGAACGCGGGCGACATAATGGTGATTGCGAGCACCGTCACCTACCCCATCGGCAATTTCTACGCAAAGAGGGCCCTCATCCGGGTTTCTCCGTCGACGATCCTCCTCGTCCGCTTCTCTCTGGGCGGTCTGCTCATGCTTCTCCTTGCCCTGCTCGTGGAGACCTCTAGGGCGACCACGATCTTGGCGGAGTGGCCCGTTCTTCTGTTCACAGGCCTTGTCCTGCTCGGCGTAGGAAAAATAGTCTGGTATGAAGCCCTCGGCAGGCTGGACATCTCAAAGACGATATCCCTCACCATGACCTTTCCGCTCTTCAGCCTCATGGTCTTGATCGGGGTGTTCAGGGAGAACCCGTCGCCCAATCAATGGATCGGGATCGCCGTGATGATGGCAGGGGTGGTTTTCTCTGTCAGGAGACGGTCCGTGGATCCCAGATTGACCAGGTACAGCGGCGAGTAATGAGGGCTCTCCTGACCTCTCATTTTCGCCGTTTGCGGTTGACAAGAAGGCAGGTCCCATATGACACTCTAGCTCTTGTAGGAAGGCTAATTCCAATTCTAAATCATGACGATATCGAGGCGCCGAGGAAGGAGCGACGAAGGTGTACAGTTGCGGTACATCGAGGAGCAGATGACGAAGGCAACAAAGATAGCGCCGAGTTAGAATTGGAATAAGGTATCATCAAAGCGAAAGGCATGAGCCGGCTATAGGACGTGGCCATGATTGTACGGGAAGTTCAGGCAAAAGCCATTCTCTCGGTATCGAAAATCTACGACTATGTGGTCAACCCGTACACGGGATGCGAGCATGCCTGCACATACTGCTACGCCCGCTTCATGAAGAGATTCACCGGACACAAAGAGCCCTGGGGTGAATTCGTCGATGTTAAGACAAATGCCGCCGACCTATTAAAGGTCGAGATTAGGAAAAAGAGGCGGGGAAGAGTGTGGGTGAGCGGCGTGTGTGATCCATACCAACCTCTGGAGGCGCGCTACAGGCTCACCCGGAGATGCCTCGAAATCATGGCACGCCACAGCTGGCCCGCGGTCGTGCAGACCCGGTCCCCATTGGTACTGAGGGACACGGACATACTGAGAGAAGCGGATGGGTCCGAAGTCGGCCTCACCGTTACCACGGGGAACGATGAAATCAGGAAACTATTCGAGCCCAACGCGCCACCCATAAAGGACAGGCTCGACGCTCTCGACGAGCTGCACCGGGCAGGAATAAGAACCTATGCCATGATCGCGCCCATGCTTCCCGGCGCGGAAGACCTTGCGAAGGCACTCCGAGGAAAGGTCGACTACGTAATGGTTGACCGGATGAATTACAACCATGCCGCCCGGATCTACCGCGACCATAATCTAGAGGAAAAGGTCACGGACGAGTTCTTCCGTCAGACCGGTCAGAGGCTCGCATCCGCATGCCGAAAACTGGGTATCGACTGCCGCGTGGTCTTTTAGAGAACTCGCGCCTGCGCAAGAGGTGAAAAAGGGTGGGGAGCGGCCATTGGCCGGCGCCCAATGGCAATCCTATCTGCGGAGGAGGGCCCCTGTCATTCTTCCGGCCCGCCGCGCGAGCGCCGCTGCCTCGGACACGCGCAGAGCAAAAGCCAGAGCGAAATAGACCAGGCAGTAAAGGCCGAGGACCACTACTGCGAAAATGATGGGCTGATGAAGGGGCATGAAGAGCTTTGCCGCCCAGGCGGCCCCAGCCCCGGATAAGGCTGCAGTCCAAAGCTTCAGCACGAATGAGGCGGGGAGACCCGTTCTCCCGATGCGCCGTGTCAGGGAGCGTCTGAGGAGAGCGAACTCGAGCCATGCCGCGATGCCGGCCGATCCGGCTAGACCCGCCACCCCCCATCGCGCTTCAATCCCCAGAAGGCCCGGTAGGGGCACGGCGCAGAGGTATCCGAGAATTGCCGTGAGGAGCACCCGGATGATCGCGAAGTAGAGGGGAGTACGCGTGTCGCGCAGGGCATAGTAGGCGGACGCGTAGAGCCTTCCCAGCGTGCCCGCGAGCAGTCCCACAGCGGACCCTGCAAGGATGGCCCAAACATAGGTTGCATCCCGGTGGGTGAACCGGCCGGTCTGATAGATGGCCCCGGTTATGACATCGCCCAGAGCAAAGAAGGCCATGGCGGAAGGGACGATGAAAAAGGCGATCTGACGCAGGCCGGCGTCCAGACGGAGACGCAGATGAGCGGCCGCCTCGTCGCCTTCACTCGCCGCGCTGGAAAGGGCGGGCAGCTCGGCCGCCGAGACGGACATGCCAAAAAGGCTCACCGGGAGCGTATAGAGCGTCTGGGCGTAAACGAGTCCTGCGAGCGCGCCCGTGGGGAGGAAGCTTGCGATGAGGGTGTCCACGTAAGCGCTGATTTGCACGACCCCCCGGGAAATGAGGACCGGGACGAAGTTGTTGATCACGGTCCGGACGCTCTCCATAGCCAGGCCGAGGGAGACCTTGAAAGTGCGGACAAGGCGGGCTACCTGGGGCAGTTGGACGCCGACTTGCAGGGCGCTGCCAACGACTGATCCCCATGCGAGGGCTACGGCAAGCGAAAAAGGGCCTAGGTGCCGCCCTAGCCCGACGAGGGTGGCGATCATCACAAGGTTCCACGCCACGGGAGCCGTGTATGATATGAAGAAGCGCCGGTGGCTGTTCAAGATGCCAAGGCACCAAGCCGACAGGACGAGGAGGCCTGCCCCAGGGAAGAGGATGCGTACGAGACTGACGGTCAGGTCCCGTTTTGCCCCCGAGAAGCCAGGCGCGATGACGTCTATGAGGTAGGGCGTGGCGAGAACGCCGGAGAGGACGAGGCACGAGACCACGAGCGCCAAGAGGCAGAAAATGGCGGATGCGAGCCTGTCCGCCTCTTCGCGGGATCCAGGATCGAGAAGCTTCACGTAGACGGGGATGAAGGAGGCTGAGAGCACCCCTTCCCCCAAGAGATTCTGCAGGAGGTTCGGGATGCGGAATGCGGCTCTGAACACGTCAGCCGCGTCCGAGCTTCCGAAGTAGTGGGCAAAGACGCGCTCCCTCGCGAGACCAGCGAGGCGGCTCAAGAAGATGCCCGATGCCACGAGCGCCGAATGGCGGCTCATGGCCCCGGTCGATCGGAACGGCACCTTTTCCGGCTCAGTACTCACCTTGTCCTTCCCCCTGAAGGGCGCCCTTTTAGCCGCCTTTGGTCACTTTAGAGACCCGGAAAGAGCGGGTCTACCCACGGGCTGGAGCATTGTACCATTTGGATAGGGGCAATTGCGAGGGGAAGCCGTCCTGCTCTCATCGAATGGATGGAAAGACAAAAGGGGCGAAAGTCCAAAGGAATACTTGCATTCTCCGCCTGACCTGCACTACCATGTACGTGATGCAACTTGGTTTCCGGGTGTTTTTCGTGGAAGACGACGGCTGCCTCAGGAGCATCCCCTGGCCTACGTACGTAGGGCTCTATTTCGGTTTTCCCACTGTGAGGTTCCCCGAGTATGCGGGAAGGGCGATGAGGTGCGTGCACGTCGTCATCGAGATGGAGGACCGCGTGCCCATCGGACTTCTGGAGACCATATTCTTCATCACCCATTTCAACACCGACGGCGGTATGGACCAGGATAAGAAGGTCGAGAGGCAGAGGCTGACCATGGATATACGGGCTTTGCAGTCGGAAGAGGGGCCTGGCGAGTGCGTGATAGACATGAAGCCGAGACTCTCTGAGCGGCGTTACGACCGCGAATTTCGATGGTGCCCGACTCGCGAAGAGGCAGCCAATTTCGAGCAGCGCATAGCAAAGATGCTGGGGCTGTAGGGGCCCCCCGGGGACGACGAGGGTGACAGGAAGGCCCGGCCATTGCGACAAC
>CAYZAF010000283.1:0-2400 GCA_964476435.1 uncultured Syntrophaceae bacterium | reverse complement strand
CCGGACGATGCAAAAGCGCGGCGCCTCAACAAAGGCGATCTCGTCAAGGTCTTCAACGACCGCGGTGCGGTTATCTGCGCGCTCGAGATAACGGAAAGGCTCCCGCCGGGAACGGCCCATTCCTACTGCAGCTCCGCAGTCTACGACCCCATAGGCGAGCCGGGTTCTTCTCCGGACCGCGGAGGATGCGTGAACGTACTCACCCCGAGCCGGCCCATAATCGAGAAGTCCCACAGCATCGCGTGCAATTCTTGCCTCGTCCAGATAGAGAAATGGGAGGCGGAGAGCGCAGCGCCGGTTGCGGCCGCGGGACCCCCATGAGCTTCTGTCGCAACAATTGGACCTTTTTGGCTGAAAGTGCGCCCCGCCCGGCTCCCCAAGGGCGTGGGAAACCCCGTCACGGGTGCGTCAAAGTCTCTTTACCGAAAGAGGAAAGGATCCTCAAGATGAGGAACCCTATGATAACATAGACGATGAGAGCAGCCAGGATGGAAAAATCAATCACGAAGCCCGAGTATCTCCAGTCCGGATGAATCTTGGCGAACGGAGAGACAAGCGGCGCGGTGACACTATAGAGCCATGCGACGAACGGCGTGCGTGGATTAGCCGCGAAGAACCTGAGTATGAATCTGGCACTGAGAAGTAGTTCGACAACAGACATCACGATATCGATGAAGGCCCTGAAGATTCTCAACATACATTCGCTCTTGATCCTTCTTCGCTCATGTTGTTAAAACCATAAGGTTCTCCCATAGGGTTCTCGGGCCTCAATCTCTTTTGTGGGCGCTTCCGCAAAGAGCTTATCGGCAATCTTCTTCTTCCTCTTCAGACATGCTGGAGCAAAAGAGGCTCGAAAGGCATCCCGTCTCCTTCACCCATCTTATCTGAAAAAGCCCGTCCCATGCAACTTTTGGACCCACGGGCCACGCTCTTTCGCTATTCCGCCCTCCCTCCCTACGAGATTGGATTGCCTTCTAAGCTCTAGTCCATGAGCGGCAGGGGCGCGCCCGCGGTCTTGATGATCACCGCGCGCCTCCACCGCCCCGAGAAGTAGTAGGCAAGGGTCATGAGCATGCCCATGGCTAAACTCGCGCTTATGGCCACCCACACGCCCCTGATGCCGAGGCTCGTGCCCGACAGCCACCACGCCCCCGGCAGACGAATAAGCCAGAAGGCGAGGATCGAGAAGGCCATGGTCATAAGCGTATGGCCCGCGCCGTTGATAACGCCGCCGCATATGAACATGACTCCCACGAACACGTAGCATGCGCTCACGATGTGCAGGTAGCTGCCCCCGATCTCCATGACCAACGGGTCCCCCCCGAGGCCGAAGCCCATGAGGATCTGTCTCGAGAAAGAGACGGCCAAAAGGGAAATGACCACGTTGATGGTCGAGGTCATGACCATGCCCCACTTGAAGATATCCTTGACCCTCTCCGGCTTTCTTGCTCCCAAGTTCTGCCCCGTAAGGGCGGCGACCGCCATGCTCATGGATATGCCCGGCATGAAAGCGACCATGTCGACTCGCGCCACGGCCCCCAGGGCGTTCGTGGCTGCTGCGCCAAAGGAGTTCACAATGGACAGGACGAGCATGTGGGCCAGGGAGACAAGGGTCTGCTGCACGACTGCGGGCAGCCCTATCTTGAAGATGAGAAGCGTGATGCCCCTGTCGAGCAGAAGCTTCTTGGGGTTGAACGCGACCACGTGGCCTTTCCGGTTGAGGTAGACAGTAGCGGTAGCCAAGCCTATGCCCTGGGCGACGAGGGTCGCGTAAGCAGCCCCGGTGAGACCGTGGCTAGGGAAGGGGCCGAAACCGCCGATAAAGAACGGGTCGAGGACGGCGTTCATCCCGATGCCTATGATCATGAACATGAGGGGCGTCACCGTATCGCCGATGCCCCTCAATATGGAGTTTATGAGAAAGGCCAGGAACATGAGGACGGTGGAGAGAAAGCTGATCTTCAGGTATGCCGAGGCCATCCCGAAATTTTCGGGCGGCGCCTTCATGAACCTCAGCAGGTAATCGCCCATGGTGACGCCGAGGATGGTGAGGATGGCTCCGACGATCAGGGCTAGGGAAAACGAGTTGTCCACCACCCTTTCGACCGTGCGAAAGTCCTTCGCGCCGTAGTATTGGGCCACGAGCACGGTCGTTGCCATGGTGAGACCCATAGCGAGCCCTATGGTCACGAAGATGATGGGGGTGGCCACACCCGCGGCCCCGACCGCGTTCTCTCCGACCAGGTGGCCGACCCAGACGGTGTTAACCACGCTGTAGCCGATCTGGATGAGGTTCCCGAGGAGCATGGGGATCGAGAACGTGAGGAGATGGCGAGGGATGCTCCCTTGCGTCAGGTCCTTTCCGAATCGATCCATTCCCATGCTCACTCTCCCTGAAGA
>CAYZAF010000282.1:0-3335 GCA_964476435.1 uncultured Syntrophaceae bacterium | reverse complement strand
AGGCGGCAGAGTATCTGCCTTTTAAGCAGAGAGTCGCAAGTTCGAATCTTGCACGGCCCACGTCCCCATCGTCTAGCCCGGCCCAGGACACCGGCCTTTCAAGCCGGCGACAGGGGTTCAAATCCCCTTGGGGACGCTCTTATTCCAATTCTAACTCGGCGCTATCTTTGTTGCCTTCGTCATCTGCTCCTCGATGTACTGCAACTGTACACCTTCGTCGCTCCTTCCTCGGCGCCTCGATATCGTCATGATTTAGAATTGGAATTAAACGCTACCAATGGGTTGCATCTCCCTGCCGCCCCGTTTTTTCCTTTGAGCCGCGCCGGTCCCTCTTGGGGCCAATTGTCGCCGCCCATTCTTGTCCCCCATGCGCCTCTTTAAGGTCTTTGCCGCACCCGCTTGCGCCTGTCCTTCCCCATGAGCTTTGTCATTCTCCGGGACGGAGACTATATTCAAGAAAAGGAGTAAGGCTGCGAATAGGGAGGTAGCACCATGGCAAAAGCGTTGATCGTCTACATGAGTTGGTCTGGCACCACCGAAAAGATGGCGGGGTTCATTGCAGAAGGCGTGCGTATCGCCGGCCACGAGGCAGAGGTGCGGAAGGCCGGGGAGATCAAGAACGAAAAGGACTTGAGCGGCTTTGATGGCTATATCTTCGGGTGTCCCACTGACCACCTCGGCATGCCGGAGGCTTTCGGGTCCCTTCTTTCCCTCGCAGGAAAGGCCGGTTTGAAGGGGAAAGTCGGCGGGGCCTTCAGCTCCAGGTCGCATCCGAGCAGCAGCGGCGGGGCGGCCGCTGACAGCGTCTTCAAAGTGATGGAATCCGAGCTGAAAATGCGCATGACGAACCTGGGGCCGTTCAACCTCGAAGGGAAATCCTCGTATAACCCGGAAGAAAAAACGGTGGACGGCCAAGAAGGCAGTCGTGCATGTCAGGACTATGGGAAATCAATAGGCGAAATGTTCTAGACCCTTGGCGCGTGGCGCATGGGCCAAAAAGGGCGGCGGAAGGGCGCCGGTTGTCTCCTTTGGCAGCGGGCCTCGCCGTATTGACAATATTCATGCTTAATTATAGATTATTGCCGTGTTTACCCTTTACGTGACAGACTCTTTTGCCGCTGCCCATAGGCTTGAAGAATACCATGGAAAGTGCGAGGACCTTCACGGACATAACTTTAAGGTCGAAGCCCTGGTTGAGGGAGGGAGCATAGGCGAGGGCGGCATGCTCCTCGATTTTGCCGTGTTCAAGTCCCGCCTCAAAGAGATACTCGCAGACCTCGATCACAAGTACCTCAACGAGATCTCTTTCTTCAAGGAGAGGGCAAGCTCCTCCGAATACCTGGCGCTCTACATCTACGACCGCTTGAAGGGGCTGCTCCGGAATGAGAGGGTCACGGTCCATGAGGTGAGGGTCTGGGAATCGGAGAACGCCTACGCGGCATACAGAGGATAGAGGATCAAAGGTGAGAGATATTCAGAACATGTACGATCACCGGAATATCGACATCGACAAAGTCGGTGTCAAGAATGTAAAGTACCCCATCGTCGTTCTCGACAAGGCCAAGGGCACGCAGCACACCATAGCTGATATCAGCATGTACGTGAGCCTTCCCCGCAATTACAAGGGCACGCACATGAGCAGGTTCGTGGAGATCCTGCACGCCCATAAGAACATGATCAACATGCGGGATTTCCCGGGGATCTTAAGGGAGATGAAGGAAAAGCTGAATGCCACTTCGGCCCACATGGAGGTGCGCTTCCCCTACTTCATCAGGAAGGACGCACCTGTGTCGGGGACGCCAGGTTATCTGGAGTATATGTGCGCGTTCGTCGGTCACATGAACGCCCTCGAGGTCATGAAGGATTTTACCGTCTCTGTCTCCGTGCCCGTCACTACCCTGTGCCCCTGCTCGAAGGAAATCAGCGACTGGGGGGCCCACAACCAGAGGGGCATTGTCACGGTCTCGGTCAGGTTCAAGCGCTTCTTCTGGATAGAGGATCTCATCGAGATCATAGAGGGCTGTTCGAGCTGCGACATCTATTCAGTCCTGAAGAGGGAAGATGAGAAGTTCGTCACGGAAAAGGCGTTCGAGAACCCGAGGTTTGTGGAAGACGTGGTGAGAGACGTTGCCCAGAAGCTCAGCGTCGAGTCGAACATCACCTACTTCGCCATTGAGGCGGAGAACTTCGAGAGCATTCATAACCACAGCGCCTATGCGTATGTGGAGACGAAGGATGACGGGGCGGATGGCGCGACAGGGCGGGCCCATGCCTTCCCCCCGGGCGCCCTTTCCGGAAGTGAGGCTTTGTCTGAAATGGGAGAGGAGAAGCCGACCGCAGGGGCTGAGCAAGGGAAATGAGCTCGGAAAGATGGGAAAAGGTCCACACCGCAGAGAGCGTCTTTGAGATGGAGACGCTCAAGCAAGCCTTCGAGAGAGAGGGCATAGAATACGTAGTGAGACAGCACAGAGACACCGCTTACGACGGTCTTTTCATTCTTCAAAAGGGTTACGCCTCCTTCCTCGTCATGGAGAAAGATGCCCCCGCGGCAAGGGACGTCATAGGACGGGTGAAGAGCCTTCCCCATGTGGTCCTTTCTGAGGATTGACCCCCTCGTCCTCCTCGATAAGAAAAAGTATGTCACCTTCGTAGGGGGTGGGGGAAAGACGTCAATCGCGGAATACCTCGCAGGGCTTGCCCTCCGCGAGGGAAGGCGCGTTGCCGTAACCACTACCACGAAAATCTGGGCCAGAGAGCCCTATGCGCTCATCGGGCGGACCACCTGGCAGGGACAGAGGCAGGCGACCTTCCTACGGGTAGGAAAGACGGTGGAGCAGGGGAAGCTCACCGGCCTTACGGCCAGTGAGGTCGAAGACGTGGGAAAAGACTTCGACCTCGTGCTAATCGAGGGGGACGGGTCGAAGGCCCTGCCGCTCAAGTATCCTGCCCCCTATGAGCCGGTAATCCCGTCCCTCACCGACGTGACAATCGTCGTCGCAGGCCTCGACGCCTTGTCCGGTCGTGTTGCAGAGCAGGTCTTCAGGTGGGAGCTGCTTTCGAAAGATACTGGGGCAGCGGGAGTCGACCGAGTCACCCCATCTCTTTTCCTGAGGCTTTTCGAGACCGACGGGCTCCTCAAGGGCGTGGATCAGCAAAACGCTTTGATCATTCTCAACAAGTACGACGCATGCATCGAGCGGCAAAAGGTGCCAGAACTTGCCCGGGCAATCGGCGAGCATACGGGCATAGGGCAGGTGATCGTGGCAAGCGTGAGGCACGCCATATTCTATGCGGCGAGGGAAGGATTGCCAGGCCCTCTTCGCACCTAGTGTTGT
>CAYZAF010000281.1:0-2974 GCA_964476435.1 uncultured Syntrophaceae bacterium | reverse complement strand
TTCATCATCGCCATACTCAACCTCAACTTCCTCCTCATTCTGCTCCTCATCTTCCTCGCGACCCGCATCATACTCAAGACGTACATAGAGAAGAAGAGGGGGGTGTGGGGCTCCGGCCTCAAGACCAAGCTCACCGTGACGGTTTTTGCCCTCTCCATGGTCTCCTCGGTCACCCTCTTCATCCTCACGTCGTGGTTCTTCTATCTCACCATCGACCGATGGATAGGACAGAAGATCGAAGATACGGTCGAGAATGCCCGGGAGCTCTCCCAGTTCTACTACGGGGACCTTTTCGGCCGGTATGAGAAGATGGGCAGCCTCCTTGCAAACGCGCTGAGGGAAGAGAAAGCTCTGGACGACGACAAGGAGCTTACGCGATTCGTGAGGAAGGAAGGGAGGTCCAATTTCCTGGGGTATCTCGCGATCCTCGATCTATCCGGCGAGCCCATCAAGACGTACAGCACCCTCGATGCGCAGGTGAGCCGCATCCTCGAGGAGAAGTCGAAGTCTCTCATCAGAAGCGAGCAGACAAGGGAGATCCTGCCCCTGAAAGATGGAGAGCTTCTCATGTTCCTCTCCACCATCACGGATGACAGGGGGGAGCCGAGGGCCCTTCTTTTCCTCGGAGAAAAGATACACGTCAGGGGCGCTCAGAGCATGAAGCAGATAAGCTCGGCCTATACGGAATTCAAGGAGAACTCGAGGGCCGGAAAGAAGATCCTTAAGTACGACTTGTGGATCCCCCTCTTTCTCGTGGCCATCCTCTGCATCTTCCTCTCCATTTGGGTGGGCGCCAAGATGGCTACCGAGATAACGATACCCCTGGAGAGGGTGAAAGAGGGGGCAGCCATCATCGCAGGAGGCAGGTTCGACATCAACCTCGAGGACCGGGGGAAGGACGAGATCGGCACCCTTGTAACCGCCTTCAACGGCATGGCCAGGGAGCTTAAAGTTGCCAAGGACGAGATCGAAGAGAAGAGGAAGTACATGGAGGTCATCGTCGATAACGTGGCAACCGGCATCATCACGACGGACGTGAGAGGCAACATCCTCCTCCTCAACCGGGCGGCAAAGGACATATTGAAGGTGAGGACCGACGACTATGTGGGCAAGCCCTTAAGGGCAATTATCGGAGAGGACTTCCGAAAAACCATCAGGGCGTTCCTGAAGCTCATGAGGGAGGGCGACGCAGCAGGCAGGGGCAGGGAGATGACCCTCTCCCTTCAGAACGACACCCTCTATCTGCGGGCTTCCCTGACGGTCCTTCGCGAGGCAGCGACCGGAAGACCGCAGGGCTACATAGCCACCTTCGACGACATCACGCACATCGTGCGGGCGGAAAAGCTGGCCACGTGGCGCGAGATCGCAAAGAGGCTCACCCACGAGATAAAGAATCCCCTCACGCCCATACGCCTGTCGGCCGAGAGGCTCCGCAGGAGGGTGCTTCCCAAAGCGGAAGGCAAGGAGAAAGATGTGCTCGACGAGGCGACTTCCATCATATTGAACTCCTCGGAGGACATCAACAACATGGTGAGCGAGCTGACGAAGCTGAGCCAGACGCCCTCCCATCGCACGGTCGAGGACATGAACGGCATCATCGAGGAAGCGGTGAACATCTACAAGAACCTCTACCCGCACATCTCCTTTGAGTTTCACTCTGCAAAGGTCCCCCCCTTAAGGATGGACAGGGACCAGATGAAGAGGGCGCTGATCAACCTCATCACCAACTCCATAAAGGCCATCGATCCGGAGCCCGGAACCATCGAGATCACGACCCGCTATGACAAGAACCGGGGGATGACGCGGATCGAGGTGGCAGACACGGGTCCCGGGATAGAGGACGAGGACAAGGTGCGGATCTTCGACCCTTATTACACGCACGACCCTGACGGCACGGGTCTGGGTCTCGCCATCGTCAATTCGGTGATCCTCGAGCACGGCGGGAGGATCGACGCCGTGGACAACGCGCCGAAGGGCACGAAGATGGTCATCGAGCTTCCCGCCGCCGAGGTCTAGAGGGGCACCTGCTCTCCCGGTTCCGCCCCAGGGGCCGGCCTGAATGTGGTATAATACCTAGGCAATGAAGAATATCAGCACGAACCGCAAAGCCTATCACGACTTCAGGATAGAGGAGAAGTACGAGGTGGGCATCGTGCTTTCGGGCACGGAGGTCAAGGCGCTCAGGGAGGGAAGGGCGAACCTGAACGACAGCTACGCGCGCATAAGAGACAGCGAGCTTTTCCTGGTGAACGCCCACATCAGCCCATATTCGTGCGGCAATATCGCAAATCACGAGCCGAAGCGGGAGAGGAAGCTCCTTATGCATCGCTTCGAGCTTGCGCGCATCTATGGAAAGGTCAGGGAGAGGGGGTACACCCTGGTTCCCCTGAGCATGTATTTCAACGACAAGAATCGGGTGAAACTGGAGATCGGCCTTGCAAAGGGCAAGACGCATGTGGATAAGCGTGAGGATATCAGGCGCAAGGACGAGAAGCGCATCAACGAGCGCGAGGGACGGCTCCGATAGAAAAGGGGGCGAATGGTCTCGACAGGGAAAGGAGGGTCAAAGAGGCATGCCGGGGTTCTATCTGCCCGCAATCAGGTAGAGCTAAACACAAACGCAGAACCAGAACTAGCACTGGCCGCCTAAAGCACGGCCACATCCGCTGGACTTTCCTCCTGCTTTTAGTCCTACCGGGTGTCATGCAAGCGGGATAGCCTTTGTCGATGCCCGTAGACAGAGGTGAAAATGAGCGGGCTGGGATGAGAGGAAACCGGTCAGTGGGTGGCCCCGATTCCGAGACTTAAAACGCTGACTAAGCATGTAGGCTCTTTGGGTCTCTTTCTTTGGACGCGGGTTCGATTCCCGCCGCCTCCACCATAAGTAGTTGATATTATTGGTTGTTTTTTTCGCTTTTTTGAGCTGGTGACAGCCTGGTGACAGCCGTTGATTTCCTGAGGCTCAATTTTGATA
>CAYZAF010000280.1:0-3929 GCA_964476435.1 uncultured Syntrophaceae bacterium | reverse complement strand
CTGACCTTCGACGAGCTTCTTGAGATTGACGTCGTCCGCGGGCTGACACCCCTGTCCCCTCTCGACCCTTATGGTCATGTAATCCTTCCCATCCGCGCGCCTTGAGAGATGGACCTGATATTCGCATCCTGCGCCGGGGATCGCGGAGAGGACATGATCGATTTGACCCGGATAGATGTTGACTGCCCTGAAGATGAACATATCGTCCGAGCGGCCGAGGAATCTATCGTGCCTCGGAAGGATGGAGCCGCAGGCGCACGTGCCGGGAATGGCCCTCGTAAGGTCCCTCGTCCTGTATCTCACGAGGGGGGCCGCCTCCTTCCTCAGGGTTGTCACCACCATCTCGCCGATCTCGCCTTCGGGCACGGGTCTTAAGGTTTCAGGATCGAGGAATTCAACGATGTAGTAGTCCGCCCAATAATGGATGCCCTGGTGATGGACGCAGTCGAGGCCCGTCCCCGGACCGTAAAGCTCGGTCAGCCCCGGTATGTCGAATATGTGCTCGACGCCGAGAAGCTCCCTGATCTTTGCCCGCATGGCGTCGCTCGACCGCTCGGAGCCGAAGATCACCTTCTTCAGGTTGATCCGGTCCCTGATCCCCCGCTTCTCCACCTCCTCGGCCAAGAGCAGGCCCATGGAAGCGGTGCAGCAAAGTACGGTCGTTTTGAAGTCGACAAGAAACTCGCACTGCATGTCGAGGTTGCCGGGACCCATGGGTATCGCCATGGCACCGAAGCGTTCACAGCCTATCTGAAAGCCGGCCCCCGCGGTCCAGAGACCGTAGCCGACGCAGATCTGCACCCTATCCGAGGTGGTCATCGCGGCCATCTCGTAGCAGCGGGCAAAAAAATGCGCCCAGTCGTCGATGTCCTTGGCCGTGTAGGCGAGGACCTTCTTCTTTCCCGTGGTACCGCTCGACGCATGTATCCTCACCACGTCCTCGATGGGTACGCTCAAGAGAGGGAAGGGATAGCCGCTCCTCAAATCATCGGCTGTCGTAAGAGGCAGGAGCCTCAAATCATCGAGGCTCTTGATGCTATCCGGCGACACGCCTCTCTCCTTGAACCTCTTGCGGTAGAAGACAGAGCCTTTATAGGCGTGATTGACCGTCCACTTGAGCCCGGCGAGCTGGAAGGCGGATAGCTCTTCGGGCGTCCTCTGTTCCGGCATAAAAGTCTTTGCCATGATCCCCCCTTTCTTACCGCACTATTTGCCTGACCCCTAATCTTTAGAATAGGGCCGGCTCGTCGAATTCCCCGAAAATACCCCTGAATACGGCCGTCATCTCGCCCACTGTGGCGTACGCCTTGCAGCATGCAACGAGAAAAGGCATGACATTCTTTCCCTCCTTCGTTGCCTTCTCAAGCTCGGAGAGGGCGGCGGCTACCTCGCGATTATGGCGCTCCCGCCTGACCCGGTTCAGCTCTTCGATCTGTCTTTCTGCCGACTCCCCATTGTATTCGTGGAGCTCTACCTCCTTCGACTCCCCTTCCGTGTAAATGTTGACGCCTACCTTGAGCAGCTCCCCCGATTGGATGCCTTTCTCGAACTCGTAAGCCTGGGCTGCGACAAGCCTCTGGACGTAGCCCGATTCGACCGCATGGACGATCCCGCCTACCTTCTCTATGCGCCCCATCTCCTCCTCGATCTTCTGTTCCATCTCTTTGGTCAGCGTCTCGATGAAGTAACTGCCCGCCAGGGGGTCCACGGTGTCCCTGAGACCTATTTCGTCCATGAGGAGCTGCAGGGTGCGCAGCGAGATAATTGCCGAGTGGGGCGTGGGGATCGTGTAAGCCTCGTCATAGCTGCACAGGGCGATTGTCTGGGCGCCGGAAAGTGCTGCGGCAAGGGCGTAGTAGGCCCCGCGCATGATATTGTTCTCGGGCTGCGCCTTGGTGAGACCGTATCCCCCTCCGCCGAAAAGGCCCCTCAGGTGCATGTTCGATTCTTTCTTGACGCCGTATTTTTCTTTGAGGTTTCTCGCCCATAGCTTCCTGCCCGCCCTGAACTTGGCCACCTGCTCCCAAATGTTGCCGAAGACATTGAGATTGAACGAGAACCTTCCCACGAACTCGTCTATGTCGTAGCCCCTTGCGAGCACATTGTCTATGTACGCGTTGCCGATGAGGATGGCGCATGCCATCTCCTGCGCCGGCGTGGCGCCCGACTCCCTGATGTGGTAGCCGCAGATGCTCACGGGGTTCGTCCGGGGCAGGACATTCATAGAGTACTCGATGGTGTCACCGATCAGTCTTATTGCCGGCTCGACCGGGAAGATCCAACAGCCCCTGCCTATCATCTCTTTCAGGATATCGTTCTGGGGAGTGGCGGAGATCACGGAAGGGGCGTAACCGTACTTCTCGGCAACCGCCTGATACATGGCAAGCATAATGGAAGCCACGGCATTGATGGTCAGCCCCGATCCTATCCTCGCAAGGTCGATGCCTTCGAAAGCGACCTCAAAATCCCTGAGTGAATCGACGGCCATTCCTACCCGTCCCACCTCGCCTTCGGCCATGGGATCGTCGGAGTCGTACCCCATCTGGGTGGGGAGGTCGAAGGCAACGTTGAGTCCGGTCTGTCCGTGAGATATCATCAGCTTAAACCGCTCGTTTGTCTCGTATGGCGTTCCGAAGCCGGTATACTGTCTCGTCGTCCAGGCCCTGCTCCTGTAGCCGAGCCCGTGTATCCCTCTCGTAAAAGGGTATTGGCCCGGATCCCCGAGGTCTTGTTCGTAGGAAAACCCCGCCTGCTCCAGGTCTCCCGGGCCGTACACCGGTTTCACGTGGATGCCCGACTGGAGTCTCACGTCCGTGATCCGGTCCAACTCATCCTTCGTGTACTTCGCGACTCCCATTGCTCCTCCTCAAGGCCTCACCGACCCTCTTTAGCAATAAAGGCAGCGATCTCTGAAAAGCGGGTATCGCCGGGAAAAACACCCGCAACGCCGAGCGCCTTCAGCCGCTCTATATCCCTACTTGGGATCACGCCCCCGACTATGACCATCTTGTCGCTTATTCCCTCCTGACGAACCAGTTTCATCAGCTTCTCCACGATGGGGAGGTGGGCCCCGCTCATGATGGAAAGGCCAATGACATCCACATCTTCCTGGATCGCAATCCGGATAATCTGATCAACGGTCTTGTGGAGGCCCGTGTAGATAACTTCCATCCCTGCCTCCTTGAGGGCATGGGCCACCACCTTCGCCCCCCTGTCGTGACCGTCCAGGCCGGGCTTGGCTATCAACACCTTTATCTCTTTAGAATTGCCCAAAGTCTCCCCCCCATGTGCCTTCTTTTCGTCGATGCGGATCAGAGCTCCTTTCCCGCGTCCATGTCCCTTATGAGGATTTCTTTGCCGCGGATGAGATGCCTCCTCATCAGATGCTCCACCTTCTCCGGGTCCCCTTCCCTCATGGCGCCCACGATCTTCTCGTGGTCAGAAAGCGAAATGGCGGCATAGTCCAGGCACGTGAGGAGCACCCGCCGGTACCGGGAGATGAAATCCCGAAAATTCCCAATGAGCGCACAGAGCCTCTTGTTGCCGGAAGCTCCGAAAATAATGTCGTCGAGCTGTTCGTTCATGCGCGTCATCTTCGCAATATCGCCTTGATTGAGTGCGTCCCTATACCATTCCAGCGTCACTTCGAGTTTCTTGAGGATCGCCGGGTCCATGCGCCTCGTGGCGAGCCCCGCGGCGAAGCCCTCGAGGACCGCCCGGATGCCGAACGTCTCCTCTATCTCCTCCCTGGAAGGGTTCTTCACGATAAAACCTCCCTTGGCGAGCTTTTCCACGAGACCGTCCTGCTCGAGCTTCTTGATGGCCTCCCGCACCGGAATCCGGCTTATGAGCATCAGGGCGGACAGCTTGCTCTCGACAAGGCGCTGGCCGGGGTGAAGGTCGCCTTTCACGATTGCCTGCTTCAGGGA
>CAYZAF010000279.1:0-8999 GCA_964476435.1 uncultured Syntrophaceae bacterium | reverse complement strand
CCGGACTTGAACAAGGATTGCCTCTGGACGGAGTTGTAGGGCATGGAAAAATGGATCATGACCGTAGACGATTCGGCGAGCGTCCGCCAGATGGTCTGCTATACCCTTAAGAGCGCCGGCTACCAGGTCGTCGAGGCGGTGGACGGCCAGGATGCCCTCTCAAAGCTGGCAGGCTCTTCCGTTCACATGATCATCACGGACCTGAATATGCCTAACCTCGACGGGATCGGCCTCATCAGGCAGGTGCGGGCAAGCGCATCCCACAAGTTCGTACCCGTGGTCATGCTCACGACCGAGTCCCAGGACGCGAAGAAAATGGAAGGTAAACAGGCAGGCGCAACGGGTTGGATTATCAAGCCTTTCAAGCCTGAACAATTGCTCGCCGTGGTGAAAAAGGTGTTGGGATGAGGCAGAGGACTAAAAGGAGCAAAAGAGAAAGACAGGAGCGGTCATGCGAGAGAGGCACATAGACGCGTACAGGGAAGAGGCGCACGAGCTGCTTTCGGAGCTCGAATCATCGCTCCTGGAGCTCGATTCCTCGCCGGGAGACATGGAGGTCGTAGACAGAATCTTCCGAGCCATGCACACCATCAAGGGCTCGGGGTCGATGTTCGGCTTCGATGACATAGCCTCATTCACCCACGAGGTGGAAACGGTTTTCGACGAAGTGAGGCACGGCACCCTCAAGGTAACGAGGGACCTCATCGACCTGACCCTCAAGGCGAGGGATTGCATCCGCATGATGCTCGAAGAGCCTGACAAGAACAGCGTTACGGAGGACTTAGCCTCCGCCATCCTTTCATCGCTCCGCGCTCTCGCATCAGGAAGCGATTGCTTGTCCGAGCCCGCTCCCCGTGAGAAGGCCGCAGCGATCGCAACGGCAGAGGCAATCAATGACGAAGAAGGGGCGCACACATACAGAATCCGTTTTGCCCCGGCCCGCCATCTCTTCCGCACAGGCACCAACCCTCTCAACCTGCTCAACGAGCTGCGCACCCTCGGAGATGCAAGCGTTACGGCATACTGCGAGGCGATCCCGCCCCTTGAGGACCTGGACCCCGAATCGTGTTACGCAGCGTGGGACATCATCCTCACCACCACAAAAGGCGTGAACGCCATCAGGGACGTCTTCATCTTCGTGGAGAATGACGCCGAGATAAAAATCGATTGCATCGACGGGAGCTCTTCTTCCGGGGAGGAGCCAAGGAGGCTCGGAGAGATACTGGTAGAAAGGGGAGACGTTGTCACCGAGGATGTGGAAAGGGCACTTAAGGAAAGAAAGCCTATAGGCGAACTCCTCGTCGAGGCAGGGGCAACGACGCCCGCCAAAGTGCAGTCCGCGCTCAGCGAGCAGGAGCATGTCCGCGAGGTGCGGGAAAAGCGGAAAACTGAGGATGCGGTCTCGAGCATCAGGGTCTCCGCGCAAAAGCTCGACAAGCTCGTAGACCTCGTCGGGGAGCTGGTGACCATACAGGCCCGCCTCACGGAGAAGGCTACAAAAGGGAAGGACCCGGAAATGCTCTTCGTCGCCGAGGAGGTGGAGCGGCTCACGAACGAGCTGCGGGACAACACGATGAGCATCCGCATGCTCCCCATCGGGAGCACCTTCAGCAGGTTCAAACGGCTCGTCCGCGATCTTTCGAAGGAGTTGGGCAAGGAGATCGAGCTCGTTACCGAGGGCGCAGAGACCGAGCTGGACAAGACCGTCATAGAGCGTCTCAACGATCCCCTGGTCCATATCATCCGCAACGCGGTAGATCACGGCATAGAGCCGCCGTCCGTCCGGGAGAGCCAGGGTAAACCGAGGGTGGGGACTATAGTGCTTTCCGCAAAGCATTCCGGCGGGAACGTGCTCATCGATATTACCGACGACGGCAAAGGACTGGACAGGGAGAGCCTCCGGCTCAAGGCGGTGGAGAAAGGGATCATCTCGCCGGATGCGGAGATGTCTGACAAGGAGGTCTTTTCCCTGATCTTCTCCCCGGGCTTCTCCACCTCTGCTGAAGTCACCAGCGTGTCGGGTCGCGGTGTGGGCATGGATGTGGTGAAGAAGACGATCGACGCCCTGAGGGGGTCAGTGGACGTGGCGAGCGAAGGCGGCACGGGCACGTCGGTCACCCTCAAGCTGCCCCTCACCCTCGCGATCATCAACGGTCTCCTCGTCGAGGTAGGCAAGCAGCACTTCGTCCTCCCTCTCTCCCTCGTGAAAGAATGCGTGGAGCTCACGAGGGAGGACGTGAGACAGGCCCACGGCAGGCACATCGCAAACGTACGGGGGGAGATCGTGCCCTACATCCGTCTGAGGGAGAAATTCGGGATCAACGGCGACCTGCCCGATATCGAGCAGGTTGTGATCGCCGACATCCAGAGGTCGAGCATCGGATTCGTCGTGGACAGCGTGATCGGAGAGCATCAGACCGTCATCAAGTCCCTCGGAAGGGTTTACAGAAACGTGCGAGGCATATCCGGGTCCACCATCCTCGGGAACGGCACCGTGGCCCTCATCATGGACATGCCCGGGCTTGTTGACGGGGTGCAGAGCTATGAGATTACGACGAATAACTAAAGAGACGGGCCAAAGGCTGCAAGGGAACCTTTCGTTTCCCGGTAAGCCTTCCCTATCCAATGCCATAGATGGATGTGAGAGGATAGGTCAATGACGGAGACGACCATAATCATCCCAAGGAGGACGGCATGAAGCGGTTTCAGGACTGGTCCATTTCGACCAAAATCATGAGTATCTCAATATTCACCATTGTGCTCATCATGGTCGGCATGCTTGCCTACTACCTGCCCCTCATGAAGGACAGGCTCATGAACGAGAAGCAGGCTGCCACGAAGAGCCTCGTAGAGGCAGCCTACACGCTCGTCAGCAATTACGAAGCGAGGACAAAGGCGGGGGAGCTGAAGGTGGAGGAGGCAAAGCAGCGGGCCGTAGCAGACATCAGGAGCCTGCGGTACGGCGACAACGACTATTTCTTTATCTGCGACTCGAACTCGAAGATGATCATGCACGCCACGAAGCCGGAACTCGAGGGCAAGGACCTCTCGAACGAGAAGGACCCTGACGGCAAGTATATCTTCCGCGAAATGGCACAGGTAGGGAAGGAGAAGGGGGAGGGTTTCGTCGACTACATGTGGCCGAAAGCGGGTAATGCCAAGCCGGTGCCCAAAATCTCGTTCGTGAAGCTTCACAAGTCGTGGGACTGGGTCATAGGCACGGGGATCTACGTGGACGATGTCCACGCCGAGACCTCAAAGATCCAGTGGCAGTTGATCATGGGCACCCTGGGGTGCGCGGTGATCATTCTCTGCATCGCCTATTTCGTATCGCGCAGGATCAGGCAGGCCTTGGACCAGGCAGTACGGGTGGCAGACGACCTGTCTGAGGGGAATCTCACCTCAAAGGTGCACGTGGCCAGCACGGATGAGACGGGCCGGCTGCTCCAGGCCATGAAGAACATGGTGGAGAAACTGAGGGCAGTCGTGGAAAGCGTGAGGAACGCCTCCGACAACGTGGCATCGGCCAGCCACCAGATGAGCGCGAGCACCCAGGAAATGTCGCAGGGCGCCACGGAACAGGCTGCTTCGGCGGAGGAGGTGTCATCATCCATGGAAGAGATGTCCTCCAATATCAAACAGAACGCGGATAATGCTCACCAGACCGAGAAGATCGCCCTGAAGGCTGCCGAGGACGCTAAAGAAGGGGGAAAATCAGTGTCTGAGACAGTGGCGGCCATGAAGGAGATTGCCACGAAGATCTCCATAGTCGAGGAGATAGCCCGCCAAACCAACCTCCTGGCCCTTAATGCGGCAATCGAGGCGGCCCGCGCCGGCGAGCACGGGAAAGGCTTCGCGGTTGTGGCCTCCGAGGTGAGGAAGCTCGCAGAGAGAAGCCAGACAGCAGCTGCAGAGATCAGAGAGCTCTCGGCTTCGAGCGTCGAGGTCGCAGAGAAAGCAGGGGCCATGCTCGTGCGGATCGTTCCCGACATCCAGAAAACAGCGGAGCTGGTCCAGGAGATCAACGCGGCGAGCAATGAGCAGAACACGGGAGCAGAACAGATAAACAAGGCGATCCAGCAGCTTGACCAGGTGATCCAGCAGAACGCATCGGCAACGGAAGAGATCGCTTCCACTGCCGAGGAACTTTCCGCTCAGGCGGAGCACCTCCACGACTCGATCAGCTTCTTCAACACGGGAAGCGCGAAGGTCGGAAAGACCCAGAGCCCGACAAGGACCTTCCATGAAGAACAGAAGAGCTGGCCGGCCCATGAGGAAGCCAAGAGCCTCCGTTTGGGCGCGAGGAGGAAAGAAGAGAAGGAGGCCCCCGGCTTGTCCGGCGTCGCCCTCGATCTGGGAACTCCCAAGAGCACGTCTGATGACGACTTCTCCGAGTACTAGGGCCGCATTCTCAAGGAGGTTAGACATGGCCGGAGCAGGAGCATCCGATACAAGACAGTACCTCACGTTCAAGCTCGGGGAGGAAGTCTTCGCCCTGGAGGTAACGAACGTGAGGGAGATACTTGAGTTTATCCCCGTCACGAAGGTTCCCCGGACACCCGACTTCATGACAGGGGTCATAAACCTGAGGGGAAGCGTTGTCCCCGTTATGGACATGAGGCTCAAGTTCGGCATGTCCGAAACCGAGAAGACAGTCAACACGTGTATCATCGTGGTGGAGGTTGACATGGACGGCGACACGGCGCTCCTCGGCGCTCTCGTCGACTCCGTGCAGGAGGTCTTCGAACTGGAGCCGGAGCAGATAGAACAGCCGCCAAGGCTCGGTCTGGGGATGAAGACCGACTTCATAAAAGGCATGGGCAAGCGGGACAATCAGTTCGTCATCATTCTTGACATCGACAAGGTGTTCTCCATGGATGAACTCGACATTGCCGCGGAAATGGCCGCACAGCCTTTGGAGAACGCCGTTTGACCTCGGGTATGGGAGAGAGCCCGTTCGCGGAAGATGCGAGTGAAGCCAGGACAGGAGCCCGAACTAAGGGGAGTCTGGGACAGATGAGCGCCTCAGACCAGCAAGTCTTGACGGGTACGTACATCCCCTTTGACCCCCTCGGCCCCAAGGATTTTATCCGCCTCAGGGATCTCATACACACCCAATGCGGGATCAGGATGCCCGAGACGAAGAAGGCTATGCTCGAGGTCAGGCTGGGCAAGAGGCTGAAGGCCCTGGCCCTCTCATCATTCAAGGAATACTGCGATTTCCTTTTCAGCCCAGAGGGTAAGCGCCGTGAGCTGGTCAGGATGATAGACGCCGTCACGACGAACAAGACCGATTTCTTCCGGGAAGCCCACCATTTCACGTACCTCTCCGACACGGCCCTCCCGGCCCTTCTGCGCACGGACGGCATTGGCTTCCGGAAGAGCCTGTCGGTCTGGAGCGCGGGATGTTCCACCGGGGAGGAGCCCTACTCTCTCTCCATAGCCATAAGCGAATTCGCGGCCGACCGGGCCGGCTACCACTTCTCAGTCCTAGGAACGGACATTTCAACGAGGGTGCTCGAGAAGGCGAAAGATGCTGTCTACGAGGAGGAGAGGGTGGCGGCCATCCCCCTCGCCCTGCGCAAGAAGTACCTCCTGCGGAGCAAGGACAGCTCAAAGGGGCTCGTCAGGATCGCACCGGCCTTAAGGCAGCTCGTCAATTTCCGGAGGCTCAATCTCATAGAAGAGGACTACGGAATGAGGGAGTCCCATCACATCATCTTCTGCCGGAACGTGATTATCTATTTTGACAAGGAAACGAGGGATAACGTCCTCAGGAAGCTCTGCAGCCATATGGTCTACGGCGGATACATGTTCACAGGCCATTCGGAGATGCTCAACGGGATGGCACTGCCCCTTTCCCAATGCGCGCCCACAGTCTACAGGAAGACAGAATGACGTGTCAGGTGAATCGTGGAGAAGATCCGAGTTCTCATCGTCGATGATTCAGCCGTCGTGCGCCAGACCATGCACGATATCCTCTCTGCGGACCCCGAGATAGCAGTCATGGGCGTCGCAGCAGATCCCTTTATCGCCGCCCAGAAGATGAGAGAGGAGGTTCCAGACGTCATCACCCTCGATATAGAGATGCCGCGCATGGACGGCATCACGTTTCTCCACAGGATCATGAGCCAGCACCCCATGCCGGTGGTCGTCTGCTCATCGGTCGCCCAGAACGGCTCGGACACGGCTTTCAAAGCCCTCGAGTACGGGGCGGTGGAGATCATCGCAAAACCCAAGCTCGGCACAAAGACGTTCCTCGAGGAGTCGAGGGTGGCCATCTGCGACGCGGTAAAGGCGGCCTTCCTCACCAAGGTGAAAGGAATCAGCCACCGCCCCCTCGACGTTGCTCCCAAGCTCACCGCGGACGTGGTTCTGGCGAAGCCTGGTCTGTCCCATGCTATGCTGGAGACCACGGAAAAAGTCGTGGTAGTAGGGGCCTCGACAGGCGGAACAGAGGCGCTTAAGGACCTTCTCGTGGCCCTGCCCCAGGACTCCCCAGGCATGGTGGTGGTCCAGCACATGCCGGAGCACTTCACCCGGGCTTTTGCGAACCGCCTCAACTCGATGTGCAAGCTGTCAGTAAAAGAGGCGGAGGAGAATGACACGGTCATCCGAGGCCGGGTGCTCATAGCACCGGGAAACAAGCACTCCCTTCTGAAGAGAAGCGGTGCGAGATACTACGTGGAAGTGAGGGACGGTCCCCTGGTGTCGCGCCACAGGCCTTCGGCAGACGTGCTTTTCCGCTCGGCAGCCAGGTACGCGGGCAGGAACGCCGTGGGGGTCATCATGACAGGCATGGGCGACGATGGCGCGAGGGGCATGCTCGAGATGAAGGAGCAGGGCGGCTATACGATTGCCCAGGATGAGGCGACGTGCGTTGTTTTCGGCATGCCGAAAGAGGCCATCAGACTCGGGGGGGTGGATAAGGTTGCGCCCCTTGGTGAGATTGCAGGTTTGCTCTCTTTGCGCAGGTAAGGCATGGAAGGGAAGGTACTCCTTGTAGAGGACAGCAAGCTCCAGGCAGAGATGCTGTCAGCCATTCTGAACAAAGCCGGCTACGCCACGAGCTGGGCGAAAGACGGCCTGGAAGGCCTGTACAGCGTCACGAGCACACGGCCGAACCTTATCATCAGCGACATCTCCATGCCGCGGATGAACGGGTACGAGCTCTGCCGGGCAGTCAAGAGCGACGTTTCCTTGAACGATATCTCGGTGATACTCATTACGGGCCTCACCGATACGGAAAGCATCCTTCACGGCCTGGAGAGCGGCGCCGATTACTACCTGACAAAGCCCTACGAGGAGCACCTGCTCCTCTCCGTCGTAGAGGCCATCCTCACCCATAACCAGACGCGCTGCGACCGGATCGAACGGGAGGTGTTCGAGGTCACGGTGAACGGCGAGAGGCGCAAATTCAGCGCTTCCGCCCATCAGGTGCTCAACTTTTTCCTCCTGACCCACGAAAACCTCATCGACCAAAACAAACAGCTCTGGGAGACGAAGCGGGAGCTGAGAAAGCTCAACGATTATCTCGAAGAGCGCGTCAAAGAGAAGACGCGCTCTCTGGAAGCCGAGATAGCCGAGCGCAGGAAGGCGGCAAAAGCGCTGGGTGAAAGCCTGGACAATCTCCGCGACATGCTGAGCGGAACCGTCCAAGCCCTGGCAAGCACTATGGAGATCAGGGACCCTTATACGGCAGGCCACCAGCGGCGGGTTGCCGAGATTGCCTGCGCCATAGCGGGAGAAATAGGGTTTTCCGAAGAGGCCATACAGGGAATGCGCGTCATGGGCTATCTCCACGACATCGGCAAGATCGTCGTGCCTGCCGACATCTTGAGCAAGCCAGGCGGGCTCAATGAGCACGAGAGAGGGATCATAAGGACCCACCCGAGGGTGGGACACGACATACTTGCCGGGATACGGTTCCCCTGGCCGGTGAGCCTCGCAATCCTCCAGCACCACGAGCGGCTTGACGGGTCCGGCTACCCTGACGGCATCGTTGGGGCAGCGATTGCAAGGGAGTCAAGGATACTGGCCGTTGCAGACGTGGTGGAGTCCATGTCGTCCCACCGGCCCTATCGCGCCTCTCTGGGCATCGAGGCTGCCCTCGGAGAGATCAAGTCTAAGAGTGGACGCCTTTACGATCCGGCCGTGGTAAAGGCGTGTCTCCACCTCTTCCGCGAAAAGGGATTTTCGTGGGAGTAAGTGCCTCCTGGAAGAATGCGTGTGGCCGCGCATTCTTCGGCCGTAGGGCCCCTTTAGGAACCACGTGAGACCACGCTCGCTCCCTCCTTAAGGACGTCAAGCGCCAAAAAAGCACTTTACAAGAAAAAGGTTCTACTATATAAATATGACGCGCTGGATCGTATGTAAATGCACGCGGAAAGAGGACCCTCCCTTTCGGCCTGAAAACATTGCCCCTGACGCTTGAAAGGGTGCGAAATGCGCGCCGGGCGTCGATTGGCGCGCTTCGCGCACCTGGGGCCCGGGGCGGCGGTTTCCCTGAAGGTCTCTCAAAAGGCGTGCCCGGAGCTATATTTTTTCAAGGAGGCAAGCATATGCGGACAAGCCACGGGCGAGCTATCAGCTCCATTCTGTTCTTCGCGGGCCTGATCTTCCTCGTGCCCTCTCTGTCTGTTCCTGCCGGAGCAGAGAATGAAGGGACAACGGTCTCGGGGCCCGAACGGGGCATCGAGGTTTTCACGGAATACCCCGGTGTTACCGTGAGAGTGGGTGATCAGGTGAGAATGGATCTGATCCTGCTCAACAAGGGAAGGACCGACGAGACCATCGACGTAAAGCCCACGAAAGTCGCTAAGGGATGGAAGGCAACCATCAAGGGGGGCGAATATATCGTGTCCGGTCTTTACGTGCCTGCGGGGAAGACGAAGAACGTTGCCCTGGTCCTTGAGCCCGACAAGGCAGTTGGCCCTGGCGCGTACCAGTTCAGTTTCGAGGCGAAGACCGCCGACGGGGCATTTACCGCGACCAACAAC